>CANHXV010000113.1 GCA_947464665.1 Comamonadaceae bacterium | reverse complement strand
TGGAAGGGCGCATTCAACATGACCCATGGTGCCACTTTGGGTGGCCATGCGGTACAACACGCTGTTCAACGCGCAGGCATTGACGCCGCAGAAGTTGAAGACGTCATCATGGGTTGCGCCACACCTGAAGGTGCCACTGGCGCCAACATTGCGCGTCAAATTGCTTTGAAAGCAGGCATGCCTATTTCTGTGTCTGGCATGACCGTCAATCGTTTCTGCTCATCCGGTTTGCAGACCATTGCTTTGGCTGCGCAGCGCATCATCGCTGGCGAAGGTCAGGTGTATGTGGCTGGTGGTGTTGAAAGTATTTCTTGTGTGCAGCAAGAAGCCAATCAACACATGCTGCAAGATTTGGCGCTGGCCAAAATGAAGCCCGAAATTTACTGGAACATGTTGCAAACCGCCGAGCAAGTTGCCAAGCGTTACAAAATTTCACGTGATCGCATGGACGAATACGGTGCTGGCAGCCAGCAAAAGGCTTGCGCCGCACAAGCCGCTGGTCTGTTCAACGACGAAATTGCCCCCATCACAGTGTCTGCAGGTGTCATCGACAAGGTCATGGGCCTGATGACCAAGCAAGTCACGGTGAGCGTAGACGAAGGCTTGCGTGAAGGAACCACCATTGAAGCGATTTCTGGCTTGCGGTCTGCATTGCCAGGTGGTTTGATCTCCGCGGGCAATGCCAGTCAGTTCTCTGATGGCGCTGGTGCTTGTGTCTTGATGGACGAAAAGTTGGCAGAGCAACGTGGCTTGAAACCCATGGGTCGCTTTTTAGGCTTTGCGGTTGCGGGTTGTGAGCCCGATGAAATGGGAATCGGCCCTGTGTATGCTGTGCCAAAATCATTGGCACGCTTGGGACTCAAGGTTTCCGACATTGACTTGTGGGAACTGAACGAAGCCTTTGCAGTTCAAGTTTTGTATTGCCGTGATACTTTGGGCATTCCACCCGATCGCCTCAACGTCAATGGCGGCGCCATTGCGGTGGGTCACCCCTATGGCGTGAGTGGCCAGCGTTTAACTGGACATGCATTGATTGAAGGCAAACGCCGTGGCGCCAAGCGTGTGGCTGTCACCATGTGCATTGGTGGCGGCATGGGTGCTTGCGGCATTTTCGAAGTACTCTGAACTTTTATTTCATTGACAACGGGCGTCCCGCAAATCATGCAGGCCGCCCGTTTTAATTGGGACATCCACTGACATGAGCCTTCGGTCAACTTTAGATTTTTTGCTATACGAATGGTTGGAAGTATCGAGCCTACAGCAACGCGAACGATTCTCCGATCACAGCCGAGAAACTTTTGACGCCGTGCTTGACACATGCGAGCGCATCGCCAGAGAAAAATACGCCCCTTTCAATCGTTTGGTAGATACCGAAGAACCACGCTTTGATGGTGAGAAAGTCATTCTTCCTCAAGCCACGCACGACGCCCAAAAAGCCTATGCAGAATCGGGCATGCTCAGTGCAGCACAAGATTACGACATCGGTGGCATGCAATTGCCCTATACGGTGGAGGCAGCAGCCAATTCGTTTTTTGCCATGGCATCGGTCAGCATGGGCTCTGGCTTGCTCACAGTTGGCAATGCCAATTTGCTCATGGCGCATGGCTCTGATCTACAGCGCAAAGTGTTTGCATTGAATGAGTTTTCTGGCAGGTGGTCTGGCACCATGTGCTTGTCTGAACCTCAAGCGGGCTCGTCGCTCAGTGATGTCATGACCCGAGCCACACCAGACGGTGACGCCTATGCTTCAGATCCCTTAGGCGCACGTTATCGTCTGAAGGGCAACAAAATGTGGATTTCTGCTGGCGATCACGAACTGACTGAAAATATCATTCATTTGGTATTGGCCAAGATACCCGATGCCGATGGCAAATTAATTCCAGGCGTTCGCGGCATTTCACTTTTCATTGTGCCAAAGAAATTGGTCAACGAAAATGCAGAACTGACTGGCGTTCGAAACGATGTTGCCTTGGCTGGCTTGAATCACAAGTGTGGATGGCGCGGCACCACCAACACCTTACTCAATTTTGGTGAAGGCAAATTCAAAGTTCAAACAGACAACACAGCCAGTGATGGCAGTGGTGCAGTGGGTTATTTGGTCGGCGAGCCAGGACGTGGATTAAGTTACATGTTCCACATGATGAACGAAGCACGCATTGGCGTTGGCATGGCCGCCACCATGTTGGGCATGGCCGGCTACGAAGCCAGTTTGGAATATGCCAAAAATCGGCCTCAAGGTCGTCCAGTGGCAGGAGGATCACAGAAAGTTGTGAAAGATGCTGCGCAGGCGCAAGTTCGCATCATTGAGCATGCCGACATCAAACGCATGTTGCTAGCTCAAAAATCCTACAGCGAAGGTGCATTGGCCCTTGAGTTGTATTGCGCTAAATTGGTTGACGAGCAGCACACCGGCGAAGTTGCCTCCGCAGATGAGGCGCGCTTGTTATTGGAAGTGTTAACGCCTATTGCCAAAAGCTGGCCCAGCGAATGGTGTCTAGAGGCCAACAGCTTGGCCATCCAAATTCATGGCGGTTATGGCTATACGCGTGATTTTCCAGTTGAACAGTATTGGCGAGACAACCGCTTGAACATGATTCACGAGGGTACGCATGGCATTCAAAGCATGGACTTGCTAGGTCGCAAAGTCTTGATGGAAGAGGGCAGGGGCTTGCAGTTGCTTTCGGCTCGAATGAGGGAAACAGCCGACAAGGCGATGGTGTATTCGGATTTGGCGATGGATGCAAAAGCCTTGAACGCAGCTTTGCAAAAAGTCATTGCAGCGACCCAAATGGCTTGGTCATCGGGTCAACCGCAAGAGGCCTTGGCCAATGCCGTACCTTACTTACAAGCTTTTGGACATTTGGTCTTGGCTTGGATCTGGTTAGATGTCAGTGCTTCATGCAGGGGTGCACAAACCCCTGCACAAACTGGCCGTCAAGCCGCCGCCAAATATTTCTATCGCTACGAGTTACCCAAAATTGATGCATGGTTGCAAGTCGTCAGCAGTCGTGACATGACTTGCGCCAATTTGGCAGAAGACGCTTTCTGATTTTGAAATTATTTTTACAAAGGACTAAACATGACTCGCACCGTCAAACAACTATTCGACTTAACAGGTCAAACTGCGCTGGTCACGGGTGGCTCTCGGGGCCTTGGGCTCCAGATGGCGCATGCCTTGGGTGAAGCCGGTGCACGATTGATGTTGAGTTCGCGCAAGGCTGCAGATTTAGAAGAGGCTGTGGCAGAGCTGAAAGCGGCAGGCATTGAGGCCGACTACATCGCTGCTGATTGCGGACAGGAAGAAGACATCCGCCGTTTGGCTCGCGAAACATTTCAAAAACTAGGCCGCATAGACATCTTGCTTAACAATGCCGGCGCTTCCTGGGGTGCTGCTGCCGAAGTTCATCCCGTGTCAGCTTGGGACAAAGTCATGAATTTGAATGTTCGAGGCTATTTCATACTGGCCCAAGAAGTGGCCAACCTGTCCATGATTCCCAATCGACATGGCCGAATTTTGAACATCGCCTCCATTGCTGGTTTGGCTGGTAACCCGCCCGAGATGCAAACCATTGCTTACAACACGTCCAAAGGGGCTGTGGTGAATTTCACCAAGGCCTTGGCCGGTGAGTGGGGTAAATATGGCATCACAGTCAACGCAATTTGTCCAGGTTTTTTCCCTAGCAAAATGACACATGGCTTGTTAGAAAAAATTGGCGTAGACAACATGGCCAGCCATGCACCTCTTTTGCGCTTGGGTGACGATGAAGATCTGAAGGGACTGACTCTTTTGTATGCAAGCGATGCAGGAAAACACATCACGGGTCAGTGGTTGGCTGTTGACGGTGGCGTCAGCGCCATCATTGGGGGTTAAGGTTTAGGATGAGCATTCCCTTTGGCGTCCACATTCCGTTTGTGGCCAGCCTCGGCTTCACGCTTGAGAAGTTTGAGAGTGGCACGTCTGAGTTGCATTACAGCCCAAGCCCTCAGCATCTCAATTCATTTGACATTACTCATGGCGGCGCGGTCATGACCTTGCTCGATGTTGTCATGGCCACCGCGGCACGAAGTGTTGAGCAAGACATGGGCGTTGTCACCATTGAGATGAAGACGAGTTTCATGCGACCTGCCAAAGCCAACAATGGCGAGCATTTGGTGGCCAAAGGCTTGCTGCTGCACAGAACCAAAACCATGGCCTTTACCGATGGCAAGGTCTATGACGCTACCGGACAACTGTGTGCTCATGCCACAGGTACTTTCAAATATGTGAAGCGAACACCTTCGGTCACATCGCCCATTTCAACTGATTAGAAAGAAACCAACATGCCTATCAATCACGCCATCGTATTAGACAATCGCCCAGAAGCTGAGGTCTCAACTTCCAACTTCAAAATGATCACGGCAGAAACGCCTGCATTACAAGACGGACAAGTCTTGGTTAAAAACCATTACCTCAGCCTCGACCCTTACATGCGCGGTCGCATGAATGCAGGTAAAAATTATGCACAACCTCAGCCTTTGGGTGAACCCATGATTGGCGGCACTGTGGGCGAAGTTGCTGAAAGTAAAAATGCAAAGTTCAAAGTGGGTCAAACTGTCCAGTGCATGGGCGGCTGGCAAGCATACAGCCTGATCAATGCAGATGTGCCTGGCGCACTCAAGCACGTCAACGCTGAAAAAATTTCGATGAGCCATTACCTTGGCGCAGTAGGTATGCCCGGTGTCACAGCTTGGTATGGTTTGAACAAAATCATTCAAGCCAAACCCGGTGCCACTGTGACTGTCAGTGCTGCCAGCGGTGCGGTGGGCAGTGCTTATGGTGCATTGGCCAAAGCGCGAGGTTTTCGAGTGGTGGGCATTGCCGGTGGCAAGGCCAAGTGCGATTACGTTGTCAACGAATTGGGCTTTGATGCCTGCATTGATTACAAAGCGCACTCGGATTACATCTCCTTGTCCAAAGCCTTGCGCGATGCATGCCCCAATGGCATTGACGGTCATTTTGAGAATGTCGGCGGCATGGTGCTAGATGCCGTGATGTTGCGTGCCAATGATTTTTCTCGCATTGCGGTGTGCGGCATGATTGCTGGCTACAACGGTGAACCCTTGCCCATGACCAACCCCACCTTGATTTTGAAGAGCCGCATGACCATTGAAGGCTTCATTGTGAGTGAGCACATGGAAGTTTGGCCTGAAGCTTTGGCTGAATTGGCTGAATTGATTGCCAGCGGCAAGTTCAATCCCAGACAAACCATTGCTCAAGGTTTAGCTTCTGCACCTGAAGCTTTCATGGGCTTGCTCAAAGGCCACAACTTTGGCAAGCAAGTGGTCAAGTTGATTTAACTTTGCCAGCCCATTGAATAGGAATCGCCATGATCCAACTGATTCTGCACCACTATCCAATATCGCCCTTTGCTGAAAAAATTCGTTTGATTTTGGGCTATAAAAAGCTAGCTTGGCAAAGTGTGATCATTCCCAGGATCATGCCTAAACCAGACCTTACGGCATTGACAGGCGGTTATCGCCGTACACCCGTGATGCAAATGGGTGCAGACATTTATTGCGATACTGCTTTGATTGCAGATGTGCTTGAAAAGATAGCACCAGCTCCCAGCCTGTATCCATCGCAGGTCAATGGCGCCTCTAGAATTGTGGCGCAGTGGGCAGACAGCCAAGTTTTCTCTGCTGCCATGGCCTACAACTTTCAGCCTGCAGGTATTGCAGATGTGTTTGCAGGTCTGCCTGAAGAAGCCGTTCAAGCCTTTGTAGCAGACCGCGCTGCAATGCGAGGGGGTGCCCCGCGCATGGCCATTGGAGAAGGTACCAGCACCTACAAAAGCCAGTTGCGACGTCTGTCTGACATGCTGACTGAGCGCCCCTATTTGCTGGGCGATGCCCCCAGCATTGCCGATTTTTCTGCTTACCATCCTATTTGGTTTACCTTGGAGCGTACCCCCAGTTTGTCAGGCATTTTGGATGCCACGCCTTTGCTGAAGGATTGGATGACTCGAATGAAAGCCATCGGTCATGGCGTCCATGAAAAGATGACATCTGAGCAAGCCTTAGATGCGGCCAATCAAGCCACACCCGGCGATGTCACTCAAATGCCCTTTGTCAATGAGCATGGCATTGATTTGGGGTCGGAAGTCACCATCACCGCTGACAATTTTGGACTAGAGCCCACTCAAGGTACTTTGGTGGCGGCTACCAAAACACGACTCATACTGCGCCGCGAAGATCAGCGAACGGGCGCCGTTCATGTTCATTTTCCGCGCAACGGATTTATTTTGAAGAAGGTCAAATCATGATTCGCAATTTTGAAAATAAAACGGCTGTTTTAACTGGCGGCGGTTCTGGTTTTGGTTTGGAGTGTGCACGCATTGCAGCCAGGCTCAAAATGAATGTGGTCTTGGTTGATGTGCAACAAGACGCACTCGACAAAGCCGAAGCCGAAATCAAAGCCTTGGAGGTCAAGGTTTTTGCCAAGCGTGTTGACGTTTCCAATGCTGAGCAAATGGAAGCTTTGGCCAAAGACGTTGTTGCGCATTTTGGTGTGCCGCACTTTGTGTTCAACAATGCAGGTGTAGGCTCTGGCGGTTTGGTTTGGGAAAACACTGTGGCCGATTGGCAGTGGGTCTTGGGTGT
>CANHXV010000112.1 GCA_947464665.1 Comamonadaceae bacterium | reverse complement strand
TGTCGCCCATGGCCACTTACTCGGCCACAGATGGTGTGCCGGGTGACTTTCATTTGATGCACTACGGTGCGCGTGCAGTGGGAGGCGCAGCGATCGTGTTTACGGAGATGACTTGTGTGACACCAGAGGGTCGTATCACACCGGGGTGCCCAGGTTTGTGGAACGACGAGCAGCAACATGCATGGGCACGCATTGTGAATTTTGTGCATGCACAATCGGAAGCCAAAATCGCATTGCAATTGGGGCATGCGGGTCGAAAAGGCTCAACCCGTCGGGCATGGGATGGCATGGACATGCCGCTTGCCGATGCAGTCAGAGACGGTGCCAATTGGAAATTGATGGCACCCTCTGCATTGCCCTACATGGAAGGCGTGAGTCAAGTACCGCATGAAATGACGCGTGCCGAGATGTTGTCCGTGTTGGCGGCTTTTGTATCGGCTGCAAAGCGCGGCGCCCAAGCTGGCTTTGATTGGCTGGAGTTGCACTGTGCACACGGCTATTTGTTGTCAGGCTTTATTTCCCCCTTAACCAATCAGAGGCAGGATGAATTTGGTGGTTCGCTAGAGAATCGTTTGAAGTTTCCGTTAGAAGTTTTTTCCGCCCTGCGCAAAGTGTGGCCTCAAGACAAACCCATGTCGGTTCGCATTTCGGCGCACGATTGGGTGGAAGGGGGCATTACGCCAGACGATGCCATTGAAATTGCCAAGCAGTTCAAAGCAGCCGGCGTTGACTTTGTCGATTGCTCATCAGGCCAGGTCGATAAGCGCGAGAAGCCTGTGTATGGCCGCATGTTTCAAACCCCCTTTGCCGATCGAATTCGAAATGAAGCCGGCGTGAGAACCATTGCCGTAGGCGCTATTTCAGAAGCCGATCATGTCAACAGCATCATCGCTGCAGGACGTGCCGACTTGTGCGCGGTCGCACGGCCGCATTTGGCCAACCCCTCATGGACGATGCAAGAAGCCGCGCGCATTGGCTACTCCGATTTGAACTGGCACAAAGCCTATGTGTCGGGCAAGCGGCAAATGGAAGCCAATTTTGAGCGAGCCAGCGCCATGAGCGCCATGAACGTATCGCCTGCCGCGGCCAAAGGAGAAAACTGATGAGTGAAACTCTCAACGCCGACCATGAATACAGAGCGCACGCCGATCAGCATGCCTCATTGACATTGTGGCTGCGATTGTTGTCTTGCACCACGCGCGTGGAAGACAAGATCCGACAAAAACTGCGTGAGTCTTTTGACATCACCTTGCCACGTTTTGACTTGATGGCACAGCTTGAAAGACACCCTGATGGCCTGAGCATGGGGGAGTTGTCGCGGCGCATGATGGTCACAGGTGGCAACATCACCACCATTGTGGACCAGCTTGAAAAAGAAAAATTGGTGGCTCGCCAAGTGGGTTTGAGTGATCGCAGGTCATTCACTGTCAAATTAACGCGAGCAGGGCGTGAAGCATTTTCTGAGATGGCCGTTGCGCATGAAGAGTGGGTAGCCGATATTTTTGCTGGCTTGTCCAACAACCAGCAAAGTCAGTTGTACACCTTGTTAGGTGCCATGAAAAAGAATTTACAGAAACAAGAGGAGATGTCATGAGTCAAAAGTACTTACCTGGCCAACCACAGCAATTACCTCGTCACAACAACAAGATGGCCCATTACAAAGCAGAACACGTACTGTTTGAAGTAAAGGAGGGTGTGGCCACCCTGACATTGAATCGGCCTGAGCGAAAAAATCCTTTGTCATTTGAGTCTTATGCCGAAATGCGCGATTTGTTTAGAGCGCTGGCCTATGCAGAAGATGTGCATGCCGTGGTCGTCACAGGTGCAGGTGGCAATTTTTGCTCGGGTGGCGATGTGCATGAAATCATTGGCCCCCTCACCAAGTTAGACATGCCCGGCTTACTGGCTTTCACGCGCATGACAGGCGATTTGGTCAAGGCCATGCGTGCATGTCCACAGCCCATTGTGTCTGCCATCGATGGTATCTGTGCAGGTGCAGGCGCATTGCTGGCGCTGGCTTCTGACTTGCGCTATGGCACTGCGCGCAGCAAAACCTATTTTCTGTTCAACAAGGTAGGCTTGGCCGGATGCGATATGGGTGCATGTGCTTTGTTGCCTCGCGTGATAGGGCAGGGGCGAGCCTCAGAACTGCTTTACACAGGCCGCGGTTTGCCTGGTGAAGAAGCAGAGCGTTGGGGTTTTTACAACCGAGTGTGCACACCTGAGACTGTTTTGTCAGAGGCTCAAGCCATTGCCCACATGTTGGCCAGCGGTCCCACCTTTGCCAATGGCATGACCAAAAAAATGTTGCAGCAAGAATGGAACATGGGGGTGGACGAAGCCATTGAGGCTGAAGCGCAAGCCCAAGCCATTTGCATGGTCACCAATGATTTTCACAGGGCTTATCACGCCTTTGTGGCCAAGCAAACGCCCGTCTTCGAAGGAAATTGAACATGAACTCAGCCTCTCACTTGGCATGGCCTTTCTTTGATGAGGTGCATCGGGTTTTCAAAACTCAATTACAAGATTGGACCACGAAGCAGTTTGCAGATCTGCATGGGCACGATGAATCGCGCGACGCGATCGACCGTGAATGTGTGAGTTTGGTGAAAGCGTTGGGGCAGGGCGGCTGGCTCAAGCCTGCCATTGCAGGCAAGCAACATGGCGGAGCTGCAGAGGTGATTGACACCCGCACGATCTGTTTGTTGCGCGAAGAGTTGGCATGGCATCACGGTTTGGCCGACTTTGCGTTTGCCATGCAGGGACTGGGCTCGGGTGCTATCAGTTTGAAAGGAACACCCGAACAACAAGCTGCTTATTTGCCGCGTGTCGCCAAGGGGGAAGCACTGGCGGCTTTTGCCTTAAGCGAGCCCGATGCAGGGTCTGATGTCGCCGCAATGCAATGCAGTGCGCTGGCTACTGCCGATGGCTATCGCTTGAATGGCTTGAAGACTTGGATCTCCAATGGGGGAATTGCCGATTTTTATGTGGTGTTTGCGCGCACAGGTGAAGCGCCTGGCGCCAGAGGCATCAGCGCTTTCATTGTGGATGCCGACAGCCCTGGTTTGGAAATTGCAGAGCGCATTGATGTGGTGGCGCCGCACCCTTTAGCTACTTTGCATTTCAACAATGTGTTGGTGCCGCATGCCAAGCGCATTGGCGCAGCAGGTGAAGGCTTCAAAGTGGCCATGGCCACACTGGATGTTTTTAGAACCTCTGTGGCTGCAGCATCACTCGGCTTTGCGCGCAGGGCCTTGGACGAATCCATTGCATGGGCCAAGCAGCGCAAGATGTTTGGCGGCACCTTGGCAGATTTTCAAATCACGCAAAGCAAGTTGGCGCAAATGGCCACTCTGCTTGATGCCGCCACCTTGTTGACCTACAGAGCGGCTTGGCTGCGCGATCAAGGCCAGCGCATCACACAAGAAGCTGCCATGGCCAAAATGACCGCGACAGAAAATGCGCAGCAAATCATTGACATGGCTGTGCAAATGCATGGTGGCATGGGCGTTAAAAAGGGCTGCATTGTGGAGTCTTTGTACCGAGAAATCAGAGCCTTGCGCATTTATGAAGGCGCCACGGAAGTGCAGCAGCTGATCATTGGCCGTGATTTACTCAAGTGAGGTATCAAATGAGTCAAACATTAGCACCTACATCGCACACAGATACATTTACCCGCGATCGATTGCCGCCTCAAGATCAATGGCCCGTGTTTGTGTTTGACCGCCCAGAGGTTCAATACCCTGAGCAGATCAATTGTGTACAAGCTTTGCTTGACGAGCATGTGGCGCAAGGCAGAGGCGACAGAATGGCGGTGCGAGGTGTGGATACAACCGGCCCCATGGGCTGGACTTACGCACAATTGCAAACCAAGGTGAATCAAATTGCCCATGTGTTGGTGCACGACATGGGCTTGAAATCTGGCGAGCGACTGCTGCTGCGCGGTGGCAACAGCCCCATGATGGCGGCATGTTTCTTGGCTGCATTGAAGGCTGGTTTGGTGGTGGTGCCCACCATGCCTTTGCTGCGGGCTGCGGAGTTGAAGCAAATTTTAGACAAGGCGCAAGTCAAAGCGGCACTGTGCGACAGCTTGTTGGCAGAAGAACTGGCGCATTGCACGGATGCTTCACATGCGCATTTTGCAACTTCCCTCAAGCAGGTCTTGTGGTTTAGAAGTACTGAAGACGAAGGGGTAGAAGCCCGAATGGCCAAACATGCGAAAGAGTTTGAGGCCTGTGCGACCAGTCGCGATGACGTGTGTTTGATTGCATTTACCAGTGGCACCACGGGGCAACCCAAAGGTACCATGCATTTCCACAGAGATGTATTGGCCATGTGCGACTTGTTTCCCAAGCATGTGCTTCACATGGGCGCAGACGATGTGGTGTGCGGTACGCCGCCCATTGCTTTCACGTTTGGCTTGGGTGGCATGTTGGCCTTTCCCTTGCGATACGGTGCATGTGCCGTGCTGCTCGAAAAATACACCCCTGAATCATTGCTGCTTGCCATTGGGCAATATGGTGCAACTCAATGCTATACAGCGCCGACCATGTACCGACAAATGGCCCTGCTTGTTTCTGAAAAGCCGTATGCGTTCAATTTGAAATCACTGCGCCACACGGTGTCAGCAGGTGAGGCTTTGCCAGATGCTACGCGTCAGTTGTGGAAAAAGGCGACAGGTATTGAAATGACAGATGGTATTGGTGGGACAGAAGTGATTCACATTTACATCTCCAGTGCAGGCCAAGAAGTCCGTGCTGGCAGCATTGGCAAAGTGGTGCTGGGCTATCAGGCGCAGATTGTGGATGAAGATATGAAGCCCGTGCCGCCTGGTGTGGTGGGTCGCTTGGCAGTGAGGGGTCCTACTGGCTGCCGATATCTAGACGACCCACGGCAAAAAGATTATGTGAAAGACGGGTGGAATCTGCCTGGCGATACGTTTGTCATGGATGCCGATGGCTATTTCAGTTACCAGGCCCGCAATGACGACATGATCATTTCTGCAGGTTACAACATTGCAGGACCAGAAGTAGAGGGTGCATTGATGCAGCACCCCGCAGTGGCCGAGTGCGGGGTGGTTGGCGCTGCGGATCCTGAGCGCGGACAAGTGGTGATGGCGTTTGTGGTTTTAAAAACGGGTCACACAGGCTCACCTGCTTTAGGAAAAGAGATTCAAGAATTTGTGAAGCAAATCATTGCCCCCTTTAAATACCCAAGGCGTGTGGTGTTTTGCGATAGCTTACCTCGTACCGAAACAGGTAAATTACAGCGCTTTAAATTACGGCAGCAAGCGCCTGCTTTCAATTCAGAAAAATAAGGACCTTAAATGTCACAAGAAATATTGAAAGTTCTTCAACCTGAAGGATGGGCACTGGCCAAAGGCTATGCCAATGGCATTGCAGCCAGCGGCGAAATGGTATTTGTTGCAGGCATGATTGGCTGGAACGGGCAGTGTCAGTTTGAGACCGATGATTTTGTGGCGCAGTGCAAGCAAGCCCTTGAAAACATTGTGGCGACGTTGGCATGCGCAGGTGCTGGCCCTGAGCACATGGCGCGCATGACGTGGTATGTGAAAGACAAAAAAGAATACCTGGCTAGAGGGCGCGAACTAGGCAAGGTGTACCAAGAGGTGATGGGTAAAAACTACCCAGCCATGACCTTGGTTCAAGTGGCGGATTTGGTAGAAGACCGTGCTTTGGTGGAAATTGAGGTCACGGCTGTTAAGCCTTGACAATTAATTTTTGCAGAATACTTTTGAGTAAGGCACTGTCTGCGTTACCCAATAACTTCATGACTTGATTTTCATGAAGTGCAGCTTTCTTTAAAAGGGGCGTAACTCGTTTTTTTCCTTTAAGAGTGAGGCTCACCCAAGCTTGTCGCTTGTCTTGGGTGCAGGCCGTGCGCAGCACCAAACCTTGGCCTGCCATTCGCAAAACCATTTTAGTGACGGTGGGTTGCTTGGCCAAAACGATATCGGCCAATTCCCCTACGGTGCGCTGCTTCACACCTGACAGAGACGCCAAAATACGCCACTCAGATACCGTAAAGCCAGCCGCTTCTACTTGCGCATGAAATTCACTGGAGATGCTGAAGCTGGCTCTTGCCAAAAGGTAAGGCAAGTAACTGTCGACAAACTCTTTCTCTGCCATGGTGCTTAAGCTTTGACTTGGCCAACTTCAAAAAACCCACCTTGTTGATGAACCAAGGGTGTGCCTTGTGCAAAGCCACAGGCCTCAACTTCACCAATGAAAATGATGTGATCGCCTTCGGGATATTGGCTGCGGTTGCGACATTCGAACCAAGACAAAGCACCTTTCAAAATAGGCAAGCCTGCAGCGCCTGTTTCAAACGCTACGCCATTGAAGCGGTCGCCTTGGCCAAATGCAAATTGCTGACAAAGCGGCATCTGCTGATCACTTAAAACATTGATCACATAGTGCGAAGCCTTTTGAAAAGAAGGCAAGGTTCGGGATTTCAAACCCAAACTCCAAACGATAAGCGGTGGCGTGAGCGAAACGCTGTTGAATGAACTGGCCGTCAGCCCTACAAACTGATGCCCCCAATCTGCTGGATTGGCATCGCCCAATTGATGGGTGGTAATGATAGAGACTCCTGTGGGAAAGCGCGAAAGAGCTTGCTTGAAGTGCTGTGTATCG
>CANHXV010000111.1 GCA_947464665.1 Comamonadaceae bacterium | reverse complement strand
GCTGGCTTTTCTGATGAAGCTCAGAAAGTTAAATTCTTAAGTTTGTGGCAACAACGTTACGACGAAGTCAAAAAAGCCCTAGACACAGAAATCAAAGCCCTCGACGAAGACAGCGCCTATGCACCCGAAGTCATGGATGTGCGAGGCGCTATTGCCAGCTTGTCACCCGACGAGCGTGCAGAGATTGCAAGCGAAGAAATTCCAGCCTTTGCGCAGGTCTGGGCTTTGGGGTTTATGTTCGTTGTTGAGAATTGGCCCGATGAATGGACAGCGCCGAAAGACAAAGAATCTGCGCAGTGGCACGACACAGCGTTAGAAGCTATTGTGGCGCTCACAGAAGACGACACTGACGAACCTACTCTGTCCGCCCTCAGTGAAGACGGGCCTTTGAGTGTCAGCGAGTCACGCCTCCATGTTTATGGCGAAGCCCTGTGGGCAGTCTACGATCTGCGTGAAATTTGGCGAAATATCGGACCTCGCGTTGTCCAAGTGATCAAAGAAGCAACGCCAGGTCGCAACGATGTTTGCAATTGCGGCAGCGGCAAGAAATACAAGAAGTGCTGCGGGGCCAACTAAGGCACCCTGTTCAAACCATGAACGCGCGCAAGCTTTCGACTGTGAGGTCTGGCAATTCTTCTGGAATGAAGTGACCTGAAGGCACCACGTGGCCTGACACCTCACCCGCGCATTGCGCCTGCCAGAGTCGAATGGGTGCAAACATTTTGTGCACCACGCCACGGTCTCCCCAGAGGACCAAGGTATCGCACATGATTTTTTGTTCTTGTGCACGGCTGGCTTTATCGTGAAGCAAATCGATGCCTGCACTGGCACGATAGTCTTCACAAGCGGTGTGCACTGCGGGCATCAAATCACCTGGCTGATCTGGCTGCAAGTTCATACTGCGTTCGTACTCAGCCATGGCTTCGGGCTCAATGAAAGAAGTGCCGTGCGACCCCCAGCCACCCAGCTTGGCGTGCAAGTAATGCAGCACATTGCCGCCAATCATTTTCTCGGGCAATGGGCTTGGCTGAATGAGATGGAACCAGTGATAGTAGGCTTGTGCAAAGTCCATATCGGTTCGGTTGTACATGTCGAGTGTGGGTGCTATGTCGAGCACGCACAACTTCAAGACGCGGGAAGGAAAATCAAGCGCCAGGCGGTGCGCAACACGCCCACCCCTGTCGTGGCCGCACAAAAAGAAAGTGTCTACATTGAGTTGATCAAGCAAGCCCACGACATCTTGCGCCATGGCACGTTTACTGTAGTTGCTGTGATCGGGCAAGCCAGGGGCATGAGACGAGTCGCCATAGCCGCGCAAATCGGGCAAGACCAACCGATAGTCATTTTTCAGGGCTTGCGCCACACGGTGCCACATGACATGTGTTTGCGGAAAACCGTGCAACAAGACCAAAACTGGCTTGTCCATTTGATTCAACCAATTGGCAGATAGGCGTGAGCACACCACGACACCGTTCACATTGAACTGTCTTTTCTCAAAACCATCAAACCAGGTGCTTACCTCTTTTGGATTAACTTCGTGTGTGCTCATGATCGTATTTTCGCGGTTTGAGACTCAATTGGCAATCAAAGCTTAGGTCTCATTTCGGCCAAATCGTTCCAAACGTCCTGTCTTGAAATCAAGCCTTTGATGACCTCAAATCGATCGACAAATCGAATGTCTTTGAACGCAGTGCCGTCTGGCCATTCACCATTCAAGACCCCACGGACGTAAACAACGGTCTTGTCACCTTGCCACGATTCATCAAAGGCCATGTTGCTTTTGGCGATACTTCGATACCTTGTCGCGGCCCAAGTCACTAGCTCTGAGAGCTGTGTCATCGGCTGCCCCCCTGGAAATGTCATTTGAAAGTCAACCGCCAAACATTTCTGTGCACCCGACAAATCTCGTTGCGACATCAACGCCAAAAATTGAGCCACAAGCTGACAAGCGTCTGGCAATACAGCGCCCCCTTGGTCAAACACACGACCATCACGGCGATAGGTACTCACTTCTTGAATGAATACAGTGGTACCGGCATCGGTGGCGTCGATGACCGATCGCGCTGTTTTGGCCAAACTTTGAACCAATCGATGTTGGGCCTCTTCAGGGTAACCAGGAAGTAAGGTGACAGAAATAACAGGCATACTTTTTTCTCGCTGAATCTCTCATTAACCCATGGGGGAAACGCCAACAACTTTGGCATGCAGGACGAACGTGATCAAGGCCCAAGTTGCTATGCCGCTCACGAGTGTGATGATGGTTGAGAGCAACTTAGGCTGATTTGTCGATTCAGTTTCAGCAAGCGGCTCGCCAGCTGCATCTTCTGTGACATTCAAGTGCAACAAAAGCGCACGGTCACGTGCACGTGCAGACCTGAAATTCAAAACAGCCCAAATTAAAAAAGAGCCAAACAAGACAAGATCGGCCAAATTACCATTCGCTAGCAGGTGCGACAAAGCCCAAACCTTAACAGACAAAACCATTGGGTGCCCCAAACGCGTTTTGAAATGGTTACGAGGGATGTAGGCTGCCATTAAGAGAATGCTTGAGAACAGCATCAAAAGCATGCTGATGTGTTTGGTAAAAATGGGCGGGTTCCAAAGCGCCACAGTTTGCACCCTTGCTTCGCCATAACCCACCACCAGCAAATAAAATCCCAGAATTGAGACAAGGGCGTTAACACCCTTAAACGCTTTCTCGCCATATGCTTCAATGGTTTGATTTCGCCAGCCATCTGCCCAAATGCGAACAGAGTGCGCGCCTAAAAACAAGATCAGACCCAATATCAGCTGCGTCATTTGAAATCCTTTATACCATTTGAAATCATATTGTCTAAGAATTCAAAGCCATCATTTGTTTCTGGAGAATAGACTTTTGCACCTTGCCCAAAGCACTTTTAGGAAGTTCGTCCAGAAAGACGACTCGGCGGGGCAATTTAAAGCGTGCAATCTGAGCTTCTAAGTGGGTCTTCACCGCTGCTTCAGAAAGATTTTGCCCTGCCGCCGTAGAAGCACGAACCAGCACCAAAACAGGCACTTCACCCCAACGTTCATCGGGCAAGCCCACCACAGCACATTCCAGAAGCCCTGGAAAGGCGGCCAACGCATTTTCAATTTCTGCGGGGTAAATGTTTTCACCCCCTGAAATAATCATGTCCTTGTTGCGACCCACAATTTGCAGGCACCCCTGCACATCCAAAAAACCCATGTCACCGGTGTGAAACCATCCGTCGTTTAAACCCTCTTTGGCAGCTTGAGTTACAGCACACCAATAGCCTCGCATGAGGTTGGTACCGCGAACGCGCACCTCGCCTATCGCACCCTGTTTCACTGCACGCCCTTCAGAGTCTATCAATTGCAGTTCTAATTTGGCATGTGGCCATCCTACAAAGCCAATTCTTTGAACTGCATCCCGGAACTTTAATATCACACTCACAGGTCCAGTTTCTGTGGTGCCATAAATTTGACCGACTGGCACACCTCGCTCATGAAATTTTTCTAGATAGGCTTGTGGCAAGCTTGACGAACCCGCCATGATGCCGCGCATCCTTGTCAAATCAGCACTTGGCCATTGTGCGTGTTCCAACACTGCGCGCATCGTGGCAGGGACCAGCAGCGACAATGTGGGGCGCTTGGCAACTTCGACATTTGAAACAGCTTGGAGCCATGCTGAATCATCAAAGCGTGGATGCAAATGGACAGAGACACCCGCAAGCAATGCAGGCAAAGTTTGGATGCACAATCCGCCCACATGAAACATGGGCAAGGTCGACAACACAATGTCTGCCGCATTGAATTCATGCGCCTCGTCACTGGCTTGGGCGTTGGCCAGCAAACCTGCTTGCGTGTGAACTGCGCCTTTTGGCAGGCCCGTGGTGCCAGAGGTGTAAACCAAAAGCACATTGGAGTCATCGTTGACAACAGGCAGTGCAAGGTTTTTGGGCGAGGCACTAGAGATTAAACTTTCCCATTGACAACATGCAGGTCCGCCTTTCGATAAACTTGTGGCAGCATCGGCGTGCATTTCATCATGAATCAAAATACTCGGCTTTGCATCTTGAAGCACTGAATGCAATTCAGCCAATGCCAGTCGAAAGTTAAGGGGCATGAACATCAAGCCCAGCCGGGCGCAAGCCACCAAAGTGACCAACTGCAATTCGTGGTTCAAACCCAGCCAAGCCACACGTTGGCCAACTTTCAAGCCATGGGTGCTTTGAAGGTGCCCCGTCACGCGCTCCACACGCCGCCAAAATTTGGCAAAGTCAAAATCTTCAGTATGGCCAGGCATGCCAAATTGAAGGGCTAACTTTTCAGGTTGACTTTTGGCGAGCTCCCAAAAACGTTGCGCAATTTTTGAACTTTCGCTCATTCGTCTTTCTCGCCTGCTTCGTACAAGGTTTCGCGGCCTAAGCGATCTAAGCAGAGTTCGGCTGTCCAAGGCAACATCAACGAGCCGCAGCGCGCATCACGGTACAAACGCTCGAGTGGCAAAGACTTGAGCATTGATTGCCCGCCACAGGTTCGAATGGCCAAGCGTGCAATGTCTTGCGCGTTTTCCATGATCGTGTATTGCGCGGCGTAGGCACGCAAGCGTGACGATTTAGGAGGATCAATTTTGGCGTCTTCAATGGCGCGCAAAAACAAGTTGCGCGTTTGCTCCAACTTCACAAACATTTCGGCCACTGCAATTTGTTTGGTGGCAAATTGGCGGCGCTTCACAGGGCCTGTGCCAGGAATTTCACCGCGCAAATAGGCCACGGTGAAATCGTAGGCTGCTTGCGCAATACCCATGTAAGTGGGCGAGAGAGTCATGAACATGTGCGGCCAACGACTGGCCGCTTGAAAATAAACACCCTGCGGCATCAGTGCTGCATCGTCGGGCACAAACACATCTTTGAAAATCAAATTGCGCGACACCGTGGCGCGCATGCCCAGTGGATCCCAATCTCCTTCCACCGTCAGGCCAGGCGCTGTGCGGGGTATGGCCAAATAAAGCGTATCGCGTCTGGACAATTCAGCATCTGGCTTTTTCTCAGTGCACAGCACACCAAAGAAATCTGCCGCATCAGACAGCGATGCAAAAATCTTTTTACCATTGATTTTCCAACCCCCCTCCACCTTCACGGCTTGCGTGCCAAAGGGTTGCGCGCCTGCTGCCGATGCGCCGCCTTCAGAAAAGGGCTGCGCATAAATGGCACCGTCGTTGACAACACGCGCAAAGTGCGACTTTTGATGCACACGGTGCAAAGCACGCTGCTCGGGAGTCATGTCTAAATCTTCAGACAACAAACCGCTCCACATCATGGTGCACACATGCATGTTGAAGGTGAGCGCCGTAGCGCCACACCAACGGCCAATCTCTGCGGACACCATGGCATAGGTGGCGTAATCTGCGCCTTGGCCGCCATGTGCTTCGGGTACGCAAAGTGCCAACAGTCCTGCAGCCTTCATGTCTTTGTAGTTTTCAAATGGAAACTGTGCGTCTCGGTCCAATTGCGCAGCACGAGGTGCAAATTTGTTTTTTCCCAAATCATGCGCCATTGCCATGAGGTGTTTTTGTTTTTCTGTGAGCGGATAGTCATCGCCACAAATAGGCATATAAGGCTTTGAAGCCACACTGGTCGTCATAAAAACATCCTCAACTCAAAAATGTCGGCTTAAAAAATTCAAAACAGCGGCATGAAACGGGGCTTCTTGCTCAAAGCTCAAGAGGTGCCCTACGCCTTCTATGCATTCATATTCAGCACCTTGGATTTTTTGCGCCATACGCCGCAAAACTTCGGACGGTGCCGTTTTGTCATGCTCACCCGCCAAACACAAAGTGGGTACGTTGATGGTAGGCAGGGCGGCACGTTGCTCAAACTTCACCAGCGCATTTAAAGATGCACGATACGTACTGGGCGGCACAGCTGACATGCAGGCATGCGCCAATGCCAAGCCTGCTGGGTATTGCGCAAGCACTGCACCTTGGGGCAATGCAAGCGGGGCCACCATACTGGGAATTAAACGATTAGCCACATCCGCCATGGTTTGGCCAGCGTCCAAAGGTGCCAACCTTTGAGCGACAAATTTTTTTTGAAAATCGCCGTCTTGTTGACCAAACGCTGGGCTGCTTGCAGCTATGACCAAACCTGCAATGCGCGATGGGCAGCGGGTGAAGGCTTGCAAAGCCACCATGCCGCCCATGCTGTGACCCACTAAGACTGCTTTTTCAATTTTGGCGGCATCCAACATGTCTTCGAGGGACGCAGACAAACTTTCAAAACTGAGCGTGCCGTCCAGTGGGCTATTGCCATAGCCCGGCATGTCCCAAGCCAAAGCTCTGAAGCCCTGCTTTCCAAAAAAATCAACAGACGATTGGAAACCTTTTTTACCGCCACCAATGCCATGCAAAAAGACCATACTGATTTTGGCATTGGGTGGGCCAGCTTCAATCCAAACCGGCGTGAATAAGCTCATGACGCTGCACTTTCAAACACACCCTTCACCAACTCACCCTCTTGCACCACCAACTGACCATCCAAGGCAATGCTGCAATGGCGCATGGGCAAATCAAAGTGTCCTAAAGTGTGGCGACCTGCCACTTCATTGGCACCCGTGGAATACAAAAAATTTCCAGCGAAGGCTCGCAACTCAGTGCCATTGCAATCGCGCTTGTCATAAAACGTCATGGCATCCCAACGCGCCGC
>CANHXV010000110.1 GCA_947464665.1 Comamonadaceae bacterium | reverse complement strand
GCCCGCATCTGGGTTTGTAAGCCCCACAGAAGACTTAATGGGCAATTTGGCAAGCATGGCCATGCCTGCATTTGTTCTGGGCAATGCCATTGCTGCTGTGCTCATGCGCCACACGCGCAGTGCCATGCTGCAAGTGATGCAGTCTGACTATGTTCGCACGGCACGCGCCAAGGGGCTAGACGAGCGAACTGTCATTCTGAAACACGCGCTACGAAATGCCTTAACACCCATCATTACTTTAGGCGCTTTGGAATTCGGAACTCTTTTGTCGGGAGCCGTCTTAACTGAACAAGTCTTTACCATCCCTGGTTTTGGCAAACTCATTCTTGACGCTGTTTTCAATCGGGATTATGCGGTGGTTCAAGGTGTTGTTTTGTTCACGGCAACCACCTACATCATGTTGAATTTGATGGCTGACATGGCCTACTTCTGGGTCAACCCAAGGCTGCGTCGATGAGCCAAAGTCTGTCTTACACCGCGTGGCTTCGATTGCGAAGAAGACCCAGCGCCTTGATCGGTTTGGCTGTGGTCATTGGCTTCATCTTGATGGCTATTTTTGCGCCTTATATTTCTCCGCAAGATCCTATTGCCACAAGCTGGGGCGCCATTCGAAAAGCACCGAATGCTGCGCATTGGTTTGGTACCGATGAAATTGGCCGTGACGTTTTGTCACGCGTCATTTGGGGTACTCAAGCTTCTCTGATGGCCGGCGTTATTTCTGTCAGTATCTCGCTTTTAATTGGTGTGCCTATTGGACTTCTGGCTGGCTTTGTGGGTGGCGCTGTCGATGCCATCATCTCGCGCATCACCGATGCATTTTTAGCTTGTCCCTTTCTAATTTTGGCCATTGCATTGGCTGCATTTTTAGGCCCAAGCCTCACCAATGCCATGGTAGCCATTGGCATTTCTGCGGCGCCCATCTTTGTTAGACTGACGCGCGGTCAAGTGATTCAAATTAAAGTCGAAGATTACATAGAGGCAGCGCGTTCGGTGGGCAATCCGCCATGGCGCATTGCATTGGTTCACATTCTTCCAAACATCTTGCCGCCCTTGTTGGTTCAAGCCACTCTGGCAATTGCAGCAGCAGTCATTGCAGAAGCCAGCTTGTCATTTTTAGGGTTGGGCCAACAACCCCCGGCCCCCAGTTGGGGCAGCATGCTGAACACTGCCAAAAATTTCATCGAACAAGCACCTTGGATGGCCATTTGGCCCGGACTCTCCATTTTCTTATTGGTCTTGTCTTTCAATCTTTTTGGCGACGGCTTAAGAGATGCCTTAGACCCAAGGCAGCGTTAAACTAAAAAATTCACAGCTTACTTCTTGAGATGACTATCCAGAAATTGCATGACAGCCGTCAGCCCTTTTTCGGGCTGTTCTTCCTGCAACAAGTGGCCTAACTTCGGAACCAGCACCGTGGTTGAGTTCGACAAAACATTGGCGTAGCTCTTCGCATTGGTGCTCGGAATCATCTGGTCCTGCTCACCCCAAATCAGCAAGGTGGGGGCCTTGATGGCTTTCAAACGTGGCACAGGGTCTGTGTAAATGGTTTGATTGGATCTTTCTAAAATAGCAGCTCGAACACCAGGCGCTCTGAGCATGTCGTAATAGCGATTGACCCGTGCATCGCTCAAGGCGTCAGCTTCGGCAAAGGCTGGCTCAATTGATTTTCGGACCAGATATTTCGGTAAAAAGTATTTGATCAAACCCGTGACAGCTGGGACTTCATAGGGTTTGGTTCCGATGTCTTTCGCTTCCGGAAAGCCATCTGGCGCCATAAGCACCAAGGCTTGCACGCGCTCAGGCTGAGAAGCCGCCAAAGTCCAAGCCATTTTTCCACCCATTGAATGGCCAATGATAGAGAACTTTTCAAGGCCTAGCTTGTCGGCAAAGTGCGTCAGGATGGCAAGGTCTTTTTCTTCTGAATAATCGTTTGCAGGACTAGCACCTGTAAGGCCAAATCCGGGTAAGTCCAGTCTGATCACTCGGTATTTCTGCTCTAACTTTAAAGACCAATCGTCCCAAGCCTGCAAACTTGAACCAAAGCCGTGCATTAGCAAAAGAGCAGGTGCAGCTTGTGGCCCAGTTTCTTTGTAATACACCTTCAAGCCGTCGACATCTAACATCTGCGGGGAAGAAGCCACGTAGCGCTTTTCCAGTTCGGCACGTTCAAGGTCGGGGGTCCAAAGGCCATACATCACAATGGCCAAGATGGCAGTACCCAATCCAATTGTATTTATCATGTCACAACTTTGACGATCGACAGCAAGCTGAAATTCACTCTCATCATTACTTTCTAAAGATGTAACCTGGTTGTACGAAGGATCATAATTTAACTGCATTTGATGTGATATTGTTGGCATTCTTTAAATGGCTCAAACTCGCTTTTCTGAGGACTGCATGACGGCACCTACACACTCCAATGATTTGAACAACGCCGTCACCCAAGACGCCATGGCCAGCTTTTCAAAAGCCACTGACCCTCGGCTTGCTCATGTCATGAGTCTGCTGGTCAAGCATTTGCACGCATTTGTAGATGAATCTCAATTAAGCAAGGCCGAGTGGTTGAAAGGTTTGGAATTTCTCACCGCTGCAGCCAAAATCACAGACGATGAGCGCAATGAGTTCAGTCTGTTCTCGGACATCATGGGCATTTCTTCCATTGTCGACGTGGTATCACAGCCACCAGACGGCACACCCAGCAGTGTGCTAGGACCGTTTCACAAACATGACTCGCACATTCAGCCCAACGGCACCGACCTTACACACGACCAACCAGGCGTGCGTGTTTGGTTGCATGGACGCGTTATGGACATCCACCAAAAACCCATTCCCAATGCACAAATTGATTTTTGGCAAAACGCAGACAACGGTTTGTACCCCGCTCAAGATGCTGCGCAAGACCCGCAAAATTTGCGTTGCAAAATCGAATGCGATGAACACGGCGCCTTCAGTTTATTGACCATTCGCCCTAACCCATACACTGTGCCAACCGATGGACCCGTTGGCGCCTTGCTGGCCGCCAGTAACCGCGGCATTTGGCGCCCTGCTCACTTTCATATTATTGTGAGCGCTCCTGGCTACGTAGGCTTGGTCACAGAATTGTTTCCTGCTGGCTCAGATTACCTTGACAGCGACGCCGTGTTTGGTGTGCGTCCAGGTTTGATTGTGGATGTCAAGAAATGCGAAGACAAAGAGATCGCGCATCGATACGGTTTGACAACCCCGTTCAAAGAAATTGAATTTGATTTTTCATTGGTTAAGCAAACATCGCCAGCTTGAACTGGCTCAAATCTTAAGGAGACAAAACCATGGTTCATTATTTCAAGGCCCTTCTGGGCTTCGCAGTCATCGGTAGTTTGCATCTTTCAAGCTGGGCACAAAGCGATTGGCCTAAAGCCAAGCCTGTCACGCTTGTCGTCGCTTTTGCCGCTGGTTCTTCAACTGATATCGTGGCAAGGTCACTCACGCAAAAGCTGAATGAGCTCACTGGCGGTAATTTCATCGTGGAAAACAAAGGGGGTGCTGGGGGCAACATTGCGACCAGTCAAGTTAAAAGAGCCGCACCCGATGGCTACACCATCTTGGTTCACAGTGTGGCCTTTGCGGTCAACCCGTCGCTTTATGCAGATGCAGGTTACGACGCCCTGAAAGACTTTGTACCCGTTGCGCTGGGCCCTAAGACGCCCAATATCTTTACCGTCAACACCAGTGTGGCTGCCAAAACATTGCCCGAGTTGGTTGAAGCCGCCAAGAAGGCAGCTTTCAACTATGCATCCTCTGGCATTGGCACCACCACGCATCTTTCCATGGAGCGACTCAAAACAGCGGCCAAAATTGACATTGTGCATGTGCCCTATCAACCCGCCGCTGCCATCAATGCCGTTGTAGCAGGACATACCCAAATTGCATCGACTTCCATGCCGCCTGCAGTGCCCATGATCAAAAGTGGCAAGCTCAAAGCTTTGGCTGTAACAAGTGCCACGCGCTCACCACTGCTACCCGATGTGCCTTCAATCACTGAGTTTGGTTACAAGGAATTTGACGACTACACCTGGTTTGGTTTCATGGCACCTGCAGGCACACCGCCAGATGTGATCAATAAACTCAATGTGGCCCTTAACCGCGCCATGGCATCAGCAGAAGTTGTAGAGCGTTTTGGCCAACTGGGAATGGCTAGCAGCCCCAACACCACCACAGAGTTCAATAACTTTTTAAAAGCAGAAGTGCCCAAATGGGGTGCAGTGGTGAAGAGCTCAGGCGCCAAAGCCGATTGAATTGAAGGTGCTATTTTTCACCAAAGTGAAGTGGCAAGCCCACATAGTTTTCAGCCATGGTGCGTGAGCCTGCTTCACTGTGAATGAGATAGTTCAATTCAGCTTCTTGAAATCTCTGCCCCATTTCACCTTGCTCAGGGAAACGGTGCATTAAGCTGGTGAACCACCAAGAGAATCGCTCTGCGCGCCAGATGCGGGCTAAGCATCGTGTGGAATAGTGGTCAATGCCAGCATGCGATTTTTCAACGCATGCTTCAATGAGCGCATCAGACAAATACTTCACATCGGTGGCGGCCAAGTTCAAGCCTTTGGCACCCGTGGGCGGCACAATGTGAGCAGCATCGCCTGCTAAAAATAAAGTACCGAAGCGCATGGGTTCGGTCACAAAACTGCGCAAGGGTGCAATGCTCTTCTCAATGCTAGGACCTGTCACCAGATGTTCCCGAGCCTCCGGGTCTAGGCGATGACGCAGCTCTTGCCAGAATGCAGCATCAGACCATTGCTCAACTTTGTCTGTCAATGGCACCTGTAAGTAATAGCGACTGCGTGTTGTGCTGCGCTGTGAGCACAAGGCAAAGCCTCGGGTGCTGTTGACATAAATGAGTTCTTCGTGGACAGGCGGCGTATCTGAGAGAACGCCCAACCAGCCAAAGGGGTACACCTTTTCAAACTCTTGAATGGACTTGCTAGGCACACTGGCGCGGCAAACACCATGAAAGCCATCGCAGCCTGCAATAAAGTCACACGTGATGGTATGCCGCTGACCATCTTTTTCATATGAGACGCTGGGATGCTCAGAATCGAAATCATGAATTTGCACATCATTGGCTTCATAAATGGTGGGCAACCCTGCCGCTTGGCGTGCGTCCATCAAATCGCGGGTGACTTCTGTCTGGCCATAAACCATGACCTTCTGACCACCCGCCAAAGCTTCCAAATCGATGCGATGACGCTCGCCTTTGAACAACAAGTCAAATCCAGTGTGAACCAGGCCCTCTTTCTTCAAGCGCTGATCGACTCCGGCTTGCGCCAAAATATCCAAGGTCACCTGCTCTAAAACGCCCGCCCTAATCCGGCTGAGCACATACTCAGGGCTTTGACGCTCAACAATCACAGCATCGACACCCGCTTTAAAAAGAATTTGCCCAAGCAATAAACCCGATGGGCCTGCACCCACAATCACGACCTGTGTTCGCATCACTGATTCCAATACATTTAAATTATTTACCAGCAATGGCAATCAGTTCCACTTCAAATTGAAGTGTGGCATTGGGCGGAATAACGCCACCGGCACCTCGAGCACCATAGGCAATGGCTGGCGGGCAAGTCAATTTAGCCTTGCCGCCGATTTTCATCAATTGAACACCTTCGGTCCAACAGAGAATGACGCCGTTCAAAGGAAATTCAATGGCCTGATTGCGCTTGTAAGAGCTGTCAAATTCTTTGCCATCAGGAAAAGTGCCGCGGTAATGCACTTTGACTTTGTCTATGGCCGCAGGACTGGCACCCTGGCCGTCTTGAAGCGACCGAAACACCAAGCCTGAAGCAGTGACTTTTGCGCCAGGCTCTTTAGCGGCTGCTTGGGCAAAATCGTTTTGCGCCCAAACAGACGACATTGAATAGGTGCATAGGCCTAACGCGATTAAAAAACGTTCAGGTAAGTTCATCTTGCATTTTCTCATTTTGAATCCCGATCATGTTTAAATCACTTCACTTCGAATACCAAACAAGTTGTCGTGGCGTGTGCGTACAAAGTGCCGTCTGGCCCCACCAACTTAGCTTCTGCAGTGGCCAATTGCCGACCACAGTGAAGAACATTGGCAATGGCCCGCACGCGCTCGACCTTGGGTGATAAAGCGCGCACCATGTTCACACTTAACTCGGCTGTGGTGTAGGCGCGGCCCACTGGCATTTTGGTATGAACGGCGCAGCCCAACGCAGAGTCTAGCAAGGTCGCAATCCATCCGCCATGAATGGTGCCCAAGGGGTTGAAAAACGCTGGCTTAGGCGTTCCCTGGAAAATAGTTTGACCCTCTTCCAAATGAATCAAACAAAAGTTCATCGACTTGCCAATCGGTGCAGCCGGCAGTTCACCTTGCAAAATGGCTTTCATCATTTCTAGGCCCGTTTTGCCAGCAATTTGATCTCGACTGGCAACACCTTCGCCAGAACCTGCTGCATAAATAGCCATTGCTTTAGCTTCTTCTGCCAGCCAAGTTTCAAGCGTTGTTGTCATTGTGCGAAGTCCTAATTTTTTAAAAATTTGATCTGGTGGTTTTGAATGACCATAGATGTTGATGATGCAAGCAAGAAAGTATAAGTGTTAAAAAAACCCCGACCGCAAATTGCGATCGGGGTTTTTGTTGGAAGTATCCAAGTTTGCAAGACTGATCTAGCAAACGCAATACCTTTAGTGCATGGCAGTACCTTGTGAAGTGGTACCGTCAAAGCTTGGGAAGCGAACGTTCTCCACCAACTCCTGTACTTCTTGCTCAGGTTCTTTGGTGATCAACGACACAATGATGATCACTGCAAAACCCAGCGGCACACCGAAGATACCAGCAGAGATAGGCGCAATGTCCCACCATGTGTTGGCCTTCAGGATTTCAGGTGTGAGT
>CANHXV010000109.1 GCA_947464665.1 Comamonadaceae bacterium | reverse complement strand
GGTACAGGCCCTTACAAGTTTGCCGATTTCAAGCCGGGTGACATGTTGCGCGGTGTCATCAACACCAGCTACCACGAAGCCAATCGCCCTTACTTTGACAGCATCGAAATGAAGGGCGGCGGCGATGCCGTGTCTGCTGCACGCGCTGTCTTGCAAACCGGTGAATACGATTACGCTTGGAATTTGCAAGTCGAAGACGAGCTGCTCATTCGATTAGAGCAAGGCGGTAAAGGCAAAACCAGCATTGTCCCTGGCGGCAACATTGAGTTCATTCAACTGAACATGGCCGACCCTTGGACAGAAACAGATGGCGAGCGTTCGCATCCCAAATCCAAGCACCCCATCTTGTCAGAATTTGCGGTTCGCCAAGCCATCAGTTTGTGTGTCGATCGCGATGGTGTGCAAAAGTTCATTTACGGCCGCACCGGTATTGCCACGGCCAACTTCCTGAACAATCCTCAGCGTTTTGTGTCCAAAAATACAAAATACGAGTTCAACCCAGACAAGGCAGCCCAAGTGTTGGAAGCTGCCGGTTGGAAAAAAGGTGCAGACGGCATCCGTGAAAAAGGTGGGAAAAAACTCAAATTGGTTTTCCAAACCTCTATCAATGGACCACGCCAAAAGACCCAACAAATTATCAAGCAAGCGGCTCAAAAGGCCGGCATTGACATGGAGTTGAAATCGGTGCCGGCATCGGTCTACTTCTCGTCTGACCCCGCCAACCCAGACACCTACACCAAACTTTTTGCAGACATGCAAATGTTTACGACTACCATGCCCCAGCCAGATCCTGAGGTGTTCATGAACCAGTACCTGAGTTCAGAGTTTGCCAGCAAAGCCAACAAATGGTTAGGTCGCAATTCCACCCGGTACAGCAACCCTGAATATGACAAAGCCTATCTGGCTGCTCAATCCGAAATGGACCCTGCCAAACGTGCGGCCTTGTTTGTCAAGATGAACGACATGCCCGTCAATGACATTGCCATCATTCCTGTGGTTTACCGCCCTCGCACGTCTGCAGCGGTTCACAACTTGGTGGCACCTTTGTCGGGCTGGGACAATGATTTGTGGCTCTTGAAAGACTGGTTCAAGACCACTTAAATCAGCGCCATGTTTCGTTATATTCTTCGGCGATTGATGATTGCCGTGCCCAGCCTTTTGGGTATCAGCTTGGTGTTGTTTTCAGTTTTGGCGTTGGCGCCAGGCGATCCCTTTTCTGAGTTGGTTTCCAATCCAAACATTCCAGCCGAAGTGGCCTTGGCCCTGCGTGAAAAGTTTGGTTTGGACGACCCACTGATGGTTCGCTACTGGAACTGGCTGACAGCCATGGTTCAGGGCGACTGGGGTTATTCATTCATCAGCCGCATCAATGTCGAAACCCTCATCATGCAGCGCATTCCGGTGACCTTGTTGGTCATCGGATCGTCGCAGGTGTTGGCACTCTGTATTGCTATTCCTGTGGGTGTTTACGCCGCCACTAGGCCTTACTCCTTGTTTGACCAGATTGCCAGTACTCTGGCTTTCATTGGCTTTTCTTTGCCAACCTTTTTCACGGGTATTCTGCTCATTTTGTTTTTCAGCATTCACCTTGACTGGTTGCCATTCGTTTACAGGGCGGATATACCTGATACGGGTTGGCGCTTTTTCTGGGAGCACTTTAAGCAAATGATCATGCCGGTCACGGTATTGGGTTTGTTTCAAGCAGGTGCCTGGACACGTTATGTTCGCTCTGCTGTGCTGGACGTCATTCGTTTGGACTACGTCACCACGGCACGCTCCAAAGGCTTGTCAGAAAAAGTGGTCATTACGAAGCACGTTTTGCGCAATGCACTCATTCCCGTTGTGACATTGGTCGCGCTTCAAATGCCTGCCATTTTTGGCGGTGCCATCGTCACCGAGCAAATTTTCCGTGTCCCCGGTATAGGTTCTCTCATCATCAGTTCCATGTTGGCCAATGACACCCCGGTGGTCATGGCTGTGACTTTTGTATTTTCCACGTTGGTGATCGCGTGTAATCTTTTGGCAGATATTTTGTATGGCTGGCTCGACCCTCGCATCTCCTTCAACTGACGGCAAAGCCTTGGTGGCCAAGTCGTCTGCGCAGTCGCCAGGGCGTGAGTCATGGCGGCGTTTCAAACGACACAAATTGGCCGTTTTTTGTACCATTGTTCTCAGCATCATTGTGTTGGCCGTTTTGTTGGGTCCATGGTTATGGCGTGTTCCCATCAATGAGATTGATTTCAATGCTCGCATGCAAGGGCCTTCTTGGGCGCATCCCTTGGGCACCGATGACCTTGGCCAAGATTTGTTGGCACGCATGCTTTATGGTGGCCGTATCTCCTTGGCCGTAGGGTTGGCCGCCATGCTGATTGCCATCAGCGTAGGGGTGGTCGTTGGCGCAGTGGCTGGCATGTCCAAAGGCCCCGTCGATGTCTTTCTGATGTGGATCACAGATTTGTTTTTGTCATTGCCGCAGTTGCCCTTGTTGCTTTTGATCTTTTATTTATTCAACGACAAATTGAAAAAATTAGTGGGTCCTGAGGCGGGTGTTTTTATTTTGGTGGTTGCAGTCATTGGGGGCTTGCGTTGGATGCCCGTAGCCCGATTGGTCAGAGCTCAATTTCTGACTTTGCGCGAAAAAGAGTTTGTAGAAGCTGCGCGCGCTTTGGGTGCCAGCCCTTGGCGGCAAGTGACAGTGCATATCTTGCCCAATGCCATGGGCCCCGTCATTGTGGCGGCCACCATCGATGTGGCTGCTGCCATCATTGCTGAATCTACCCTGTCATTTTTAGGGCTTGGATTTCCTCCAGACATTCCGACTTGGGGTCGCATTTTGTTTGATGCCAAAGATCACATGGATGTGGCGGTTCACTGGGCTTTATTTCCTGGTGCCTTGATTTTTATCACTGTGCTGACCATCAATTACATTGGCGACGGTTTGCGGGATGCCTATGATCCTCGCCGCGTGCTTTAAAGGGGCTTCTGTATGTCAAACCCCTTGTTGAAAGTTCGAAACCTGCAGGTTCACTTTGACACCGACGACGGTGTGTTGCATGCAGTCGACGGCGTTAACTTTCACATTGACCGAAGTGAAACATTGGGGGTGGTGGGCGAGTCAGGCTGCGGAAAAAGTGTCACCGCTATGACCATTATGAAACTCTTGGCCATGCCTCCCGGCCGAATTGCCAATGGCCAAATTTGGTTTGAAGGTCAAGATTTGGTGCAAGCGGACGCGCAAACCATGCGCAACCTGCGAGCTAAAGAGATCGCCATGATTTTTCAAGAACCCATGACCTCACTCAATCCGGTTTTGAGTGTGGGTGAGCAAATTGCAGAGTCACTCAGATTGCATGAAGGCCTGACACCAAAGCAGGCCATGGCTAAGGCATCGGAGATGTTGGGGCTGGTCAATATTCCCAAGCCAGCCCAAAGGATCAATGACTACCCCCATCAATTCTCTGGCGGTATGAGACAGCGCGTGATGATTGCCATGGCTTTGTCATGCAAACCCAAATTGCTCATTGCCGACGAGCCCACCACGGCCTTAGACGTGACCATTCAAGCGCAAATTTTAGACTTGCTCAACGAACTTAAATCACAAATGGGCATGTCCATCATGCTCATCACGCATGCTATGGGTGTTGTCGCTGAAACAGCGCAGCGGGTGGTGGTCATGTACGCAGGCCGAGTGGTTGAAGAGGCCACCGTTGAAAAACTGTTTGCTTCACCAGCGCACCCCTACACAAAAGGCCTCATCCGCTCTATTCCTCGCATTGATTTCGACAGTGCCCATAAGCAGAGGTTGGAGGCCATCCCTGGGTCTGTGCCTAAGTTGATCAATCCTCCTAAGGGCTGCCGGTTTGCACCACGGTGTCAATACGCCAGCGACCGTTGCACCCAAGAAATGCCCGAACTCCGTGAAACTTCTGCAGGCCATCTCGTGGCTTGCCACTTCTCTCTGTAAAGCACATGTCTGATATGCATTCCTTGTCTTCGAGCCCTAAGCCACTTTTAGAAGTCAAGGGTCTGACCAAGTATTTCCCCATCAAGGGGGGGATTTTTGGACGTCAAGTTGACCAAGTGCATGCCGTCGATGGGGTCAGTTTTGACATTGCGCCGGGTGAAACTTTAGGCATGGTGGGAGAGTCGGGTTGTGGTAAATCGACCACGGGGCGCTGCATTCTTCGATTGATTGAACCCAGTTCTGGCGAAGTGAATTTCAATGGTCAAGCCGTGTCTGCCATGGGTTCTGATGCCTTGCGTGAAGTTCGACGTGACATGCAAATTATTTTTCAAGACCCCTTTGCGTCACTCAATCCACGCATGTCCGTTGAGGCCATTATTGGTGAAGCCCTGACCATCCACAAACTCACGCCTACGCCCGAGTCGTACCGTGCACGCATTGTGGAATTGTTAGAAACCGTTGGCTTGAATGCCGATCACATGAAACGTTTTCCGCACGAGTTTTCAGGTGGGCAGCGTCAACGCATTGGCATCGCAAGGGCCTTGGCGGTCTCCCCTAAGTTGATCGTCTGCGATGAACCTGTCTCAGCACTTGATGTGTCTATTCAGGCTCAGGTCATCAACTTGTTGGAGGATTTGCAAGTCAAGATGGGGTTGACCTACTTGTTCATTGCCCACGACTTGTCGGTGGTAGAGCACATTAGCAATCGCGTTGCTGTCATGTATTTGGGCCGCATTGTAGAAATTGCCCCTTCGCGTCAGTTGTACACGCAACCTAAACACCCCTACACAGAAGCCTTGCTTTCAGCGGTGCCCATTCCCGACCCAAGCGCAAAGAAAAAACGCATTGTTTTGACCGGCGATGTCCCCAATCCAGTGAATCGGCCTAGCGGTTGCCATTTTCACCCTCGGTGCCCTAAGGCCACAGAGCGTTGCCGCGTCGAAGAACCTGTGTTGAAATCTGTAGGCGACAAGCATCTAGCCGCTTGCCATTTAAACGATTGAATGACCGACGCGTTTTGCGTCTATCTCACAGGGAGACCCGAGATGTTGAATTGGATTGATCAGCGACTGCCGCTTCGTTTTTTGGCGTTTTTTGCCATTGTGGTTCTTTGGGTGCTTTCAGCATTGCAATTGGTGGTGGGACAAGTCAGCTTTTTGTGGGTTTTGCTTTTGTCGGTTTTGGTCGTTGTGGGTATCAGTGACTTGCAGCAAACCAAGCATGCCATTTTGCGCAACTATCCCATCATTGGTCATCTGCGTTTTTTACTCGAATTCATTCGACCCGAATTGCGTCAGTATTTCATTGAAGGTGACAGCGAGGCTGTACCATTTTCTAGATCACAACGCTCTTTGGTTTATGCGAGGTCAAAGGGCGATTCAGACAAAAGGCCTTTCGGCACCCAACTCGATGTCCGAGAAGTTGGCTATGAGTGGTTGACCCATTCAATCAGTCCCTCTGTCATTGATTCGCATGACTTCAGAGTGTCTGTGGGCGGCCCGCAATGCAAACACCCTTACGATATCAGCTTGTTCAATGTCTCTGCCATGAGCTTCGGCGCTTTGAGTGCCAATGCCATCATGGCGCTGAACTTGGGTGCCAAGAAGGGTGGCTTTGCTCACGACACAGGCGAGGGGTCTATTTCCCGGTACCACCGTGAACACGGGGGTGATTTGATTTGGGAAATTGGCTCTGGCTATTTTGGTTGTCGCAATGCAGATGGCACCTTCAGTGCCGAGCGCTTTGTTCAAAATGCGTTGTCGCCTCAGGTCAAAATGATTGAAATTAAATTGAGTCAAGGTGCAAAACCTGGTCACGGTGGCGTATTGCCTGGTCCTAAAGTGACGCCTGAAATTGCAGAAGCCAGGGGCGTCCCTGTAGGCGTTGACTGCGTATCACCCGCGGCACACAGCAGCTTTTCCAATCCTGTCGAGCTTTTACAATTTGTGCAAAAGTTAAGAGAACTGTGTGAAGGCAAACCGGTTGGATTTAAGTTGTGCATCGGCCATCCATGGGAGTGGTTTGGCATTGCCAAGGCCATGCAAACAACGGGCATCTATCCAGACTTCATTGTGGTGGATGGCTCTGAAGGTGGCACCGGTGCTGCCCCTGTTGAATTCACGGACCACATGGGCATGCCCATGCTAGAGGGCTTGCGCTTGGTGCACAACACCTTGGTCGGTTTGAAATTGAGAAAGCAAATTCGTTTGGGCGCCAGTGGCAAGATCATCAGTGGATTTGATGTCATGCGAACCCTGGCTTTAGGGGCGGATTGGTGCAACAGTGCCAGAGGGTTTATGTTTGCCTTGGGTTGTATTCAAGCCCAAACCTGCCATACCGGCAATTGCCCTACAGGGGTGACGACGCAAGACCCCAAACGTCAGATTGCCCTTGTGGTTCCTAGCAAAGCTGATCGCGTGAGAAATTTTCACCGTCAAACTTTAGAGTCCGTACAGGAAATGCTTCAAGCAAGCGGCCTGTCCTCTCCTGCTGAGCTGAGGCTTCATCACATCATGCGGCGCGTGAGCGAGCACGAGGTTCAAAACTTATCCGATTTGATCTTCAGTGTGCAAGGTGGTGCTTTGCTTGAACCGCAAGCTTTGGAAGGTTTGTTTGCTAAATATTGGCAAGCATCAAGCCCCGACAGTTTCCAACTGAATACATCATCGAATTAAAGTCTTTGAGGGTTTTGGGAGTGTGCTGTACATTTGCACAATGTCAGATTCTCTGACAAAGATCGAGAACAATATGTTGTGTACCAAGGCGTTGTGGTTTGCCATCGCTATTTCGTTGACAAGCCATGTGGATGCGCAGCCTAAAAGCGATTTGACCAAAATCAAGGTTTCTGACCTTGCCCAAGAACACGCCATCGTCAATATTTGGCCTCAAATTCCTTTTGTTCGAGGCAAAGACCTGTGTCAGTACCACGATGCCTATGGCCGCACCAAACGTGAGC
>CANHXV010000108.1 GCA_947464665.1 Comamonadaceae bacterium | reverse complement strand
TGATTGAGCGCGGTGTGTTGGTAGCGCATGGCTCATCCAAGTTGCTGGCCCGTTCCTCTGTCATTCAAGAAGCCTATTTAGGCGCTGCCGCCAGCGACACACGCACTGCTTCGCAAGCGGTAGAAAAAACTGTGCGTTCAACTTAATTTTTAAAGATCTCTAGGAGACTCTCCATGTCTGACATGTCCATGCTCATCAACGGCCTCAAAGTGAGTGCCGAAAACAACGCCACTTTCGAGCGTCGCAACCCACTCGATGGCACCGTGGCCACCCGCGCACCCGCGGCCTCCCCTGCCGATGCTATTTTGGCGGTTGAAGCAGCGGCTGAAGCGTTCAAAACATGGTGCGATGTAGGCCCCAACGAAAGACGCGCCTTGCTTTTAAAAGCAGCTGAAAAACTAGAAGCCAAAACACCCGAGTTTGTCAAGGCGGTGCCCGAAGAAACAGGCGCCACGGGCATGTGGGCTGGCTTCAATGTGTTCTTGGCAGCTGGCATGATTCGCGAAGCGGCTGCACTTACCACCCAAGTGGCGGGTGAAGTGATTCCCTCCGATGTGCCAGGCAATTTGGCCATGGGCATCCGTCAACCCGCCGGTGTCATTTTGGGCATTGCGCCTTGGAATGCGCCTGTTATTTTGGGTGTACGTGCCATCGCCACGCCCTTGGCTTGTGGCAACACCGTCATTTTAAAAGGCTCAGAAAATTGCCCCAAAACACACCAGCTGATTGTTGAAGCGTTTCAAGAAGCTGGCTTTCCACCAGGCGTGGTGAACTACATCACCAACGCACCGGCCGACGCTGCGTCGGTGGTTGAGGCTATCGTGGCTCACCCCGCGGTGAGGCGCGTTAACTTTACTGGCTCGACCAAAGTGGGCAAACTCCTCGCGCTCACTTGCGCCAAGTATTTGAAACCAGTGATCTTGGAATTGGGCGGCAAGGCCCCCATGGTGATCTTGGACGACGCCGACATTGACGATGCCGTCAACGCCGCCACCTTTGGCAGCTTTGCCAACAGCGGCCAAATTTGCATGAGCACTGAGCGCATTGTGGTGGACGAAAAAATTGCCGATGAGTTTGTCAAACGCTTTGCCAATAAAGCCAAAAACTTGCCCTTGGGTGACCCCCGCAAACCCGAGCCAGTGGTGCTGGGCAGTGTCATTGGCATGAACACCGTGTCGCATTGCAACGACCTGATTGATGACGCAATTGCCAAAGGCGCCAAGTTGGTGTGCGGCGGCAAATCAACAGACACTCTCATGCCCGCCACCTTGCTAGACCATGTCACTCCGGCCATGCGAATTTACCGCGAGGAAAGTTTTGCACCCGTTAAAGCCATTGTGCGTGTGAAGGGCGTTGAAGAAGCCATTGCGTGCGCCAACGACAACGAGTACGGCTTGTCGGCCAGTGTGTTTGGCCGCGACATTGCGCGCGCCTACAACGTGGCCCGCAAAATTGACTCAGGCATTTGCCACGTCAACGGCCCCACCGTGCACGACGAAGCCCAAATGCCTTTCGGCGGCGTCAAAGGCAGCGGCTACGGCCGCTTCGGCGGCAAGGCCGGCATCAACGAGTTCACCGAACTGCGCTGGATCACCATCCAAACCACCCCCCGCCAGTACCCGTTTTAATAATTGGGGTCAGATCAACATTAATTTAATGTTGATCTGACCCCAATTAATCTTCGCTTCCGTGATCAAAATCTTTCAGCAAGGCATAGCGCTGATTTCTTTGATCTTGCACCATCCGAATGACACGCTTCATGGGAACGCCCACCATGACAAGCGCGTGCGTAGCCAACATCAAAGAGCCTTCAATGGTTTCTGGCACCACTTCTGCTGCACCGGCAGCTTGAAATTTTTCTAAATCGATATCGTCTTGTGTTCTGACAATCACAGGCACTTGGGGTGCGTGCTCTTTGGTCAGTGCAATGACACGAAAAGCCGAAGCATTGTCAAGATAAGTGACAACCACCGCACTGGCACGCACAATACCTACCGCCATCAGCGCCTGCAAGCGCGCTGCGTCGCCATAGACAACTTGATCGCCATGCGATTGAGCTCGGCTCACTCGGTCAGGATCCATATCGAGGGCGATGTAAGGAATTTTTTGAATCTTGAGCAACTTGGCTAAATTCTGGCCACATCGCCCATAGCCACAAATGATGATGTGCTTGTCAATGTCCATGCTTTTCTGCGCAATCTGCGTCATCGCCAGTGATTGCTGCAACCAGTCGGTGGCAGACCATTTCATCACCCATTGGTTGGCGTTCATGACAATGAAGGGCGTGGCCAACATCGAAAGCACCATGCTGGCCAGCACAGGATTAAGCCAATCTGCAGGAATCAACTGGTTTTGACCACCCAGCGTCAGCAACACAAAACCGAACTCGCCCGCTTGCGCCAGGTACAAACCTGTGCGCAAGGAAATGCCTTCGCTTGCGCCAGTGAGACGTGCGAGCGCAGCGATCAGTACAAATTTAAAGACCACTGGTACCGTGACCAAGAACAACACAAAGGCCCATCGATCCCAAATAATGCGCCAATCAAGCATCATGCCGATGGTGATGAAGAACAAGCCAAGCAAGATATCGTGAAACGGTTTGATGTCCATTTCGACGCGGTGCTTGAATTCAGTTTCTGAAATTAACATGCCAGCCACAAAGGCGCCAAGTGCCAAGCTAAGCCCGGCCAGCTCTGTTAACCATGCCAATCCCAATGTGATTAACAACACATTCAAAACAAAGAGCTCTTCGGTTTGTCGACGTGCCACCAACAGCAGCCACCATCGCATCAGCCGCTGGCCTCCCGTTAGCAACAAGGTAATTAACACCGTGGCTTTGAGCGCTGCCAGTAACAAAGCTGGTATCAATTGTTCTGCTGGCGCATTGAGCGCAGGAATCAGCACCAACAATGGCACGACCGCCAAATCTTGGAACAGCAACACGCCCACCACCCGTTTGCCATGCTCAGTGTCCAATTCCAAACTGTCCGACATAAGCTTGATCACAATGGCCGTACTGCTCATTGCCAATGCACCCGCCAATGCCATTGCAGTTTGCCAACTCATTTGCCACAAAGTGGGCGCCATGCTGCTCAAAAACAGAGACGCCACGGTGATGAACACCATGGTGAGCACCACCTGCAGCAAACCCAGTCCAAACACATGCCTTTTCATGGACTTCAACTTAGGCAAATTGAATTCGAGGCCGATGACAAACATCAAAAAGACCACGCCAAACTCGGCCAGATGGCGAATACCTTCAGAGTTTTGCGCCAAGGCCAAGGCATTGGGGCCAATCAACACACCCACCAGCAAATAGCCCAGCATGGGGGGCAATTTCATCAGACGACAGCCCACCACACCCAGCACGGCGGCCAAAAGGTACAAGAGCGTTAATTCCAAGGATGTCATCAATGCATCCTATCGAAAAAAAGTGGATTTAGAGAAATTCCTCTGCGCTAGGAAATTAAATAACCACCATCAACAGGCAACACGACGCCTGTCACAAATTGCGCTTGCGAACTGGCCAAGAATAGAACGGGGCCCGCCACATCCGCGGGCGTGCCCCAGCGCTTCATGGGCGTTCGAGCCAAGATGGGCGCAGCACGAAGGGGGTCGTCTTGCAAGGCTTGCGTCAGAGGCGTTGCAATCCACCCAGGGGCTACCGCGTTGACACGTATACCGTCATCTGCATAAGCAATGGCCAAAGATTTGGTCAATTGAGCAACGCCCCCTTTGCTAGCACTGTAGCCCGGCACCAAACCACCACCAAAGAAACTGAGCATGGAGGCTGTGTTCACAATGCAACCGCGCCGGGCTTTAAGGCCTTCGCGAGCAGCCGCGCAAACGCGCATGGTGCCATTCAGGTTGATATCGACTGTGCGGGCAAACGCCTCGGGCTCTAACTCTATGGCGCGTTGAATGACACCCGCACAATTGACCACCACGTCAAGCTCGGAGAGTGCCCCCACCAAGCTCTGAACAGCAGCCAGGTCGCGAACATCTAGAACTCGAAAGTCAATGCCAGCATTGGCAGATTTTTGATGCGCATTGGCTACTTCCAGATCGGTGGCACCTGTTGCCACAACGTGTGCACCTTCAGCTTGAAAGGCTTGTGCAATAGCCTCACCAATACCGCTTGTCGCACCCGTGATAAATACCTTACGGACCATGGGCTCATTCCTCTTTGTCTCTAATGAAGTGTCATTTGATTTTGAATTGTCTTACTCTCAGATTATTGACTAAGATAGCTCACATTGCGTTTTTTTGGTTTCATATGAATTGCCCCTCAAGCACATGCGCTTGGCACAAGATCTGCCCCATCAGCCAACACAAGCCTACCAAGTTGACAGACCTCTTTGGGGCCCTGGTGCTCTTGTCACCCTTTGCCGTCTTTGCGCAAGATGTCAGTGTCGGAAGCCCTGCAGAGTCCAGTGGCAGCCCCCAGACCAGCGTCATACAGCGCGTAGAAATTGTGGCCAGACAAGGCTCTACCGAACTGCGTCGTGCTGCCAGTTTTGCCAAACAAATCTATGGCCGTGAAGAACTAGACCGCTACGGCGACACCAATGCACTCGATGTGATGCGGCGGCTGCCAGGTGTGAACGTGGACACCGACGGCCCGCGCATGCGAGGCCTCGGCGCCGGCTATACCCAAATTCTGATCAACGGTGACCCTGCCCCGCCAGGCTTCAACTTAGACCAACTGAGTCCTTCCCAAATTGAGCGCATTGAAGTCATCAAGGCCTCTACCGCCGAACAAAGTTCACAAGCTGTTGCTGGTTCCATCAACGTCATTTTGAAAGAGGTCACGCGTCGCTCTTTGAGCAATTTGCGTTTAGGGCTTCGCACAGGCAAAGACAGGCCCTTGGGCAACGTGAATTATTCGATCACTGAATCTGTTGGACCCTTCAACATGTCCTTGCCCATTTCTCTTTTCGAATGGCATCGCCAAGTGCGCAACCTGGTTGACCGAAAAATGGCGGGCTCCGATGGGCAACCCGCGCTCTCGGAGCAATTGGGCACAGGCACCTCTCAGGGTTGGGGCTACAACGTTGCCCCGCGTTTTAATTTCAAGGTGAGCGACGAGCAAACCATTGCACTGGCTACTTTTTTCCAAAAAGGCTATTGGAACTACCGCACCGACTATGTCAATCAAGCGGTTTCTGGCAACCCAGTCTTTGACGACGATGCCATTCAAGGTGGCTATTGGGAAAATCGCCGTGGCAACCTCACTTGGATCAACCGATTCAGCGAAGACCAACGGATTGAAATCAAGGCAGGCGTTCAGCAATCTCGCTCCGCCTTCGATTTGCGCAACCTGCGCGCAGGCGCTACACAACTGCGAACTGCGGGCATTAACCAAGATGACGCCGTTACTCAAGCAGGCAAATACAGCCAACTGCTTGGCAGTTCACACACCCTGACCGCGGGTTGGGATTTAGAGAACCGAGACCGGCAAGAAAAGCGCACCACCACCAATGGGGCAGGCGAGGCCTTGTTGCCCAGCTTTGAGGGTCAACCCTTTCAGGCGCAAATGCGACGCCAGGCCTACTACATTCAAGATGAGTGGGAAATTTCACCCCAGTGGCAACTCAATTTGGGCCTTCGCAATGAACGCATTGCCTCTGAAAGTCGCAATGCAGCCATGCCTGTGGTCAATGTCAGCAGTGTGCTCTCGCCGCTTGCGCACGTCACTTACAAATTTGACCCCAAGCGTCGCGACATGGTGCGTGCCAGCTTAACGCGCAGTTACAAAGCGCCTGGCCTGAACGCCCTGTTGTCGCGCCCCGTCATCAATGGTGCTTACACCAATACCAACCAGACGAACACCTATTTATCACCCGATCGCATTGGCAACCCCGCACTGCGCCCAGAGTTGGCAACAGGCCTAGACATCGCCTACGAGAATTATTTAAGCAACGACGGTATTTTCAGTGTGGGTATCTTTCATCGCAACCTCACCAATGTGGTCAGAAACCTCACCGAATTGCGCAGCGTGTCTTGGGCTGCAGCACCGCGCTGGATCACGCAGCCTCAAAATTTTTCGGATGCGGTCACCAGTGGCCTTGAGTTTGAACTGCGCGGCCGCGCTTCCGACTTGATGCCCCAACTATTGGGCCATGCCAAAGCGCTCAACCTGCGCACCTCACTGAGCTTTTACCGCTCAAGCATTGCGGCACTGCCCGGCCCAGACAATCGCCTAGACGGACAGCAACCTTGGTCGGCTAATTTGGGCTTTGATCAGCGCATCAGTGGTTTACCTCTCAGTGTGGGTGGCAACCTGAGCTTCACGCCTGGCTACAACACCCGCCAAAGTGCAGAGCAATTTTTCAACCGCTCACCGACAAAAAGCATTGACTTGTTTGCAATGATGCCGCTGAGTCCCACCATGTCATTCAGAGCGGCAGCAAGTGCAGGCGTTCAGCAGTTTGGCCCGCCCAATGGCAGCACCTTGAGCTTGCTTTCAAATGGCGACTACACGCGCACCGATCGCTATGCCAAGCCCCAACTCAACCTCACGCTAGACATGCGACTTTAAGCCCTGCTAATTGACAATCTAGCAGATTTAGGGGCTGACTTAGGGTAAACAGTCATTAGGACCGACAGTTATTGGATTGCACAGTCAAATGTGAGTGACTATCATCCCAAGCATCGTTGAACTCCCTTTGAAAGTCTGCAAAATGAAATTAGCTTCCGCCCTTCTCGCTAGCTTGGTCGTTCTGATGGTGCCCTTCGGCGCTTCGGCGCAAGGCTACCCCACCAAATCCATTTCTTTGGTGGTGCCCTTTGCCGCTGGCGGCCCAACTGACATTGTGGCCCGTACGCTGGCCGCTAACATGAGCAAAACTTTAGGCCAAACCGTGGTGGTTGAAAACAAGCCGGGCGCAGGTGGCACTTTGGCCGGTGGCTTTGTGTCCAAGGCTGCCCCCGATG
>CANHXV010000107.1 GCA_947464665.1 Comamonadaceae bacterium | reverse complement strand
GTACATGACGGGGTCGCCGCCGCCAGCTGGGTTGAAGAAGCTGGTACCGAAGTGACGGTCAGTGAGCGTCATGGTGATGGCGCCAGCCAACACAGGCATCACAGCAATCAACAAGTACGCCGTAATGAGCCATGTCCATGCAAACATGGGCATCTTCATGAGCGTCATGCCAGGGGCGCGCATGTTCAAAATGGTCACAATGATGTTGATAGAGCCCATGATGGACGAGGCGCCCAAGATGTGCAATGCAAAAATACCAGCGTCCATAGACGGGCCCATTTGCAATGTCAAGGGTGCATACAAAGTCCAACCCGCAGCAGGTGCGCCACCAGGCATAAAGAAGGAGCCTGCCAACATGACAGCGGCAGGAATCATGAGCCAGAAGCTGAAGTTGTTCATGCGGGCAAAGGCCATATCGGCCGCGCCAATTTGCAACGGAATCATCCAGTTTGCAAAGCCCACAAAGGCCGGCATGATGGCACCAAACACCATGATCAAACCGTGCATGGTGGTGAGTTGATTGAACAACTCAGGATTGACCAGTTGCAAACCTGGCTGATACAGCTCAACACGAATGAGCAGGGCCAAAATGCCGCCAATCATGAGCATGGTGAAGCTGAACAACAAATACAAAGTACCGATGTCTTTGTGATTGGTGGCAAAAACCCAACGGCGCCAGCCTTCTGGGGCACCATGGTGGTCGTCGTGACCATGGGCATGATCGTGAGGATGTAGAACTGCGCTCATCTTGAATTCCTTTAAATACTTTTCAAAGTACCAAATTACTTGCGGGCGGCCAGCACTTCAGCCGGTTGCACCACTTGCCCAGTCTTGTTGGACCAATTGTTTTTCGTGAAAGTGATCACTGCCGCAATTTCGGTATCGGACAGTTGTTTCCATGAAGGCATGGCTTGGTTGTTTTGGCCGTTCAACAAAACCATGATTTGTTTGGTTTTGTCAGCATCGAGCACCACCGCAGCGCCGTCCAGCGCTTTGATGGGGCCGACGGCCTTGCCAGCAGCTTGGTGACATGCAACGCAATTGGCTGCATAAACTTTTTCACCCCGCTTGAGGGATTCTTCCAATGCCCAAACTTTACTGGGGTCATCGGCTTTGGCTGCCATTTTCTTTTTCTCAGCATCGACCCATTTTGTGTAGTCTTCAGCCGAGACAACCTTCACATGAATCGGCATGTAGGCATGCTCTTTGCCGCACAGCTCTTGGCACTGGCCGTAGAAATCACCAACGCGCTCCGCACGGAACCAGGTGTCACGCACAAATCCAGGAATGGCATCTTGTTTAACGCCCAAAGAAGGCACTGCGAAAGCGTGAATCACGTCGTTTGCAGTTGTGATGACGCGGACTTTTTTGCCAACGGGCACCACCAAGGCGTTGTCGACCTTCAACAGGTAATTGTCGCCAGCGGGCTTGCCTGCGTTGGACATTTCGCGGTGCGCATTGTCCAAGGTCGAAATGAAGCCAATGCCTTCGCCTTCGCCTTTGATGTAGTCATAGCCCCACTTCCACTGGTAGCCAGTGGCTTTGACGGTAAGGTCTGCATTGGTGGTGTCCTTGGAGGCGACCAACACTTTGGTCGCTGGCAAAGCCATCAAGATCACGATGATAAAGGGCACGATGGTCCAAATGATTTCAACCGTCATGGACTCATGAAACGTGGCGGGCTTGTGACCCACTGACTTGCGGTGCTTCCAAATGGAATAAAACATGACAGCAAACACAGCCACAAAAATGACAGTGCACAAGACCATCATGAACACATGAAGGGAGTGTTGCTCTTCGGCAATTTTGGAGGCTGCGGGGTGAAAGTCCAATTGATTGACAGCGGGGCCGCCAGGCAAATCGTTAACGGCATAGGCAGCAGTCGCGGCCCATGCACCAGCCCAAATACCTGCTTTGCTGAGCAAAGAGGACAATGTTTTGGAAATACTCTTCATAGTTTTCACAAACTTCCAAGTTTCAAATGAAACCACTACAGTTATAAAAAGGGAATGCTCAGTGTTACACCGTTGACCGCTCAAATGAGCAAACAGATTCGGGTTAACGCGAGGAATTTTAACCGAGTTGGAGGTCTACTTTGAGCTTTATCAAACTTGATCGTGTTTCTTTTGGGGGTTTTGAAGCATTTGACGCATGTCATTCAAGTCAATTTCACTTTGTGAGCTGACTTTGATGCGCGGTTGAGGCTTTAAAGCATGGCCATAAACCACCTCGAAAGTGAGTGCCAATCGGCCTTCCGAGTCTTTTTGCGCCAAGGACAAAAGGGCATTTTGAAAATTTTTGGACCAATTTTTGCCACGCAATCCCTTAAACCTGCTGACGTGAAAATTACGCCCTAACTTACGCAAATCTTCAACAAGCTTTTCTGGATTGACGTAAGTCAAGGTGATCTTTTCCATGTCCATCACGGGTTCTGCAAAACCCGCATGCACCAACATGTCGCCCCAGTCGTGCATGTCGGTGAATTCATGCGATGGCATGGGCCAACCCATGCGGGCATAAACAGCGCGCAGTTCTTGCAGGGTGTCAGGGCCCAAGCATGAAAACATCAAGAACCCATCAACGGCTAAAACACGATGCCAATCGGCCAACAAGGCTTGCGGGTCTGCGGCTTGGTGAAGCAACATGTTGGCCCAGACCATGTCCATGCTAAGAGGTTTCAAAGGGGCCGTTTTTAATTTCGACTGAAACCAAGTCAAGGGCTTCCACCAGGGCGCTGATGAATTGGCTTGAACCCATGCCATTTCATCTTTTCGATCTGCCGACAAATGCCCAACGGCTTGCGGATAGCGCCGCTGCAGCAAGGCCAAAACATTGAGACCGGCACGCAGCGGATTCCAACAAACCCAAGTTTTGGGTTGCAAACGAATGAACTCAAGTCTTTCTTCCATTCGCCTTGCCACTTCTTCGTGCAGCCAAGGGGAAGTCATGCTGCTTGGTTTGTAGGGTTTGGGCCCCAAGGCCATTGCAGCCCATCTGCGTGCAGCAATGGGGTCTAGGCTTGGGGGGCGTTCTTGGGGCATGCGATTGAAAGCAATTTGAAAGCTATTGGGTCAGTACCGGAAGTATATTGATTTGCAATGCACCTCCCTAGTCAATGTGCCATTTGCAAAGCTTGGCCTTCACATGCTATTTGCGATGCATGTGTGGCCGCTTTTGGTCGGCCGGTCCCTAGGTGCCAACAATGCGCCGCTGAATCAGCGCTCAAAATTTGCTCTGCTTGCCTTCAAAGCCCACCCATGCTCAATGCGTGTTGGGCGGCCATGTCTTACACCTGGCCTTGGGTGTCGCTGATTGCGCAGTTCAAGTTTCAAAGTCAACCTGGCTGGGCAAGGCATTTTGCCTTGTTGATGCACAGCACACCCTTTGTAGCTGATGCCATTGCTCAAGCGCATATCCTGATCCCCATTCCCTTGTCGTTCAAGCGCCTGTCTGAGCGGGGCTTTAACCAATCCTTGGTGTTGTCGCAGCAATTGAGTCGTGAAAAAACACACCCGAGCAGTTTACTGAGAATGCGCAATACCTTGGCACAAAGCTCCCTGCCCCGAAATGAAAGACTCACCAACTTGAAAGGTGCATTTGCAGTCAACCCTTTCATGGCAGCCAAACTCAGAGGTCAACGCATCTTGCTCATCGACGATGTCATGACCAGTGGCGCCACGCTCAATGCAGCGGCACAGGTTTTAAAGCAAGCCGGTGCTGCTCACGTTTCAGCCTTGGTATTTGCCAGAACACCCGCCTAAAGCAACGACAATAGCGCCATGTTTCAAATTGTTTTGGTCGAACCTGAAATTCCGCCCAACACGGGCAATGTGATTCGCCTTGCGGCCAACACAGGCTGCGCCTTGCACCTGATTGAGCCTCTTGGTTTTTCAATGGACGACAAGCACATGCGACGTGCTGGGCTTGACTATCACGAATATGCCAAAGTGAAGCGACATGCCAACTGGGCTGAATTTTTAGCCGCCGAGCAACCCAACTTAGCGCGCGTGTTTGCCCTCACCACACGCGGCACGCGGTATGTGCAAGACACTTCTTTTCAACAAGGCGATTGGTTGGTGTTTGGCGCCGAGACGCGCGGACTAGCGCCTGAGTTGCGCGAAAGCTTTGCCCCCGAAAATCGTTTAAAGCTGCCCATGCTAGAAGGCCAGCGCAGCTTGAACCTGTCTAACAGCGTAGCCGTGACGGTCTACGAAGCATGGCGACAGAATGCCTTTGCCGTGCCACCTCAGCCCTTGGGTTAAACGTAATAACGCGCCAAAGATTCTGCAATGCAAGCGGGCTTTTCAGAGCCCTCTCGCTCAATGCTCATCTCCCATGTGAACTGCATGCCATTGCCATCAATGGGCACTGCGTTCAACAGCTTCATGTGGCCGCGCAATTTGCTGCCCACAGGCACAGGTGAGGTGAAGCGAACCTTGTTCAAACCATAGTTCACGCCCATGCGCACATTTTCAATTTTGATGGCGCTTTGCGACAGCTTAGGAATAAGCGACAGCGTCAGAAAGCCATGCGCAATGGGCGCACCAAATGGCCCCGCCTTGGCTTTTTCGACATCAATGTGAATCCATTGGTGATCGCCAGTGGCCTCGGCAAACATGTTGACTTGTTCTTGCGTGATTTCAGTCCACGGCGATACCGCCACGGTTTGGCCAATACACGCTGCGAGTTCTTGAAGGGTTTGAAATGTTTTCATAGGACGCACTCTAAACAGCTTTTCATGGGAGATCAATCACCACATTGCCCCATTGACCCGCTTCAACGGCTTCGTGGGCTTGCGCAATTTGATCCAAGGCGAATCGAGCACCAATGGTGTGTTGAAGTTGCCCTGCCGCCAGCAATTCATTCAGACGCTTGACACACCATGCTCTGTCTGCAGGCAACAGGTCATAGACCAAGAAAAATTTCAAACCAATGGAGTTAAACAACAAAGGTCGGAAAGTCACCGGAATATCGCCCACCAAATTGGAGCCGTAGCCAATCAATTGACCGTGCGGCGCCAAGCCACCTTGGGTGACCCACTGCGAAGCCGTTGCAAAGTCCATGTCAATGATCACATCGACACCGCGGCCACCACTGAAAGCTTTCAATCTTTCGACCACAGGCTCTGTTTTGTAGCGAATGGTGTCTACAGCACCTGCGGTTTTGGCGTGTGCGGCCTTTTGATCTGAGCCCACTGTGCCAATCACTTGACCGCCGTATTGCGTCACCATTTGGGTGATGTAGTGCCCCACAGCAGAGGATGCGCCAGTGACCAACACTTTTTTGCCGCGCAAGTTTTCGTCACCCGCCAAGTGCACGGCTTGAATGGCAGTCAAACCTGGAATGCCCATGCACGCACCGGCTGCAAAATCAGTGCTGTCTGGCAATTTCACAGCTTGGGCTTCTGGCAACACGATGAACTCAGAGGCTGTGCCATGGGCACGTTGCCACTGCGCATTCCAAACCCAAACACGCTCGCCCAGACGCTGCTTTGATACACCCGCACCCACCGCTTCAATGACGCCAGCACCATCGCTGTGAGGCACCACCCATGGATCGGTTAAGGCCCTAGCGCGGCGCGATTTCACATCGGAAGGGTTGACGCCCGAAGTTGCCAATCGAACACACACTTCACCTGCGCCTGGTGCCTTCAAGGGCAATGACCCCAGCACCAGCACATCGCGGGCTTCACCATTTTTTTCATACCAAGCGGCGCGCGTTGTCAGAGTCGAGCTCATTTCAGAATCCTTAAACGCGTTCCAAAATCACAGCAATGCCCTGCCCCACGCCAATGCACATGGTGCACAGCGCATAGCGGCCGCCCGTGGCATGCAAACGATTCACGGCAGTGGTGGCCAAACGCGCGCCAGAGGCGCCTAGGGGATGGCCCAAAGCAATGGCGCCGCCCCATGCATTAACGCGCTCGTCGTCGTCCTTGAGGCCCAACATGCGCAGCACAGCCAAGCCCTGCGCTGCAAATGCCTCGTTTAATTCGATCACATCGATTTGGTCCAAGCTCAGTCCTGTTTGCGCCAGCACTTTCAAAGTTGCAGGCGCAGGACCAATGCCCATGACACGGGGGGCCACGCCAGCAGTGGCCATGCCCACCACACGGGCTTTGGGTGTGAGACTGTATTTGCCAGCCAAGCTTTCGTTGGCCAACAACAAGGCACATGACCCATCGTTCACGCCACTGGCATTGCCAGCGGTCACGGTACCATCAGGGCGCACTACGCCTTTGAGTTTGGCCAAAGATTCCATGCTGGTTTCGCGCGGGTGTTCGTCTTGGCTGACCACAATGGCATCGCCCTTTTTCTGTGGAATGGTGACCGTTGTAATTTCGCGCGCCAAGTGGCCGGCCTTTTGCGCCGCCACAGCTTTCGTCTGGCTTGCCAAGGCCATACGGTCTTGCGCTTCACGCTCTATTTTGTAATCGGTGGCTACGTTTTCCGCGGTTTCTGGCATGGAGTCCACGCCATATTTTTCTTTCATCAATTTATTCACGAAGCGCCAGCCAATGGTGGTGTCATACACCGCGTTGGTGCGGCTAAAAGCTGTCTCGGCTTTGGGCATGACAAACGGTGCACGGCTCATGCTCTCAACACCACCCGCAATCATCAAACCCGCCTCGCCCGACTTGATAGCGCGAGCCGCAGAGCCCACCGCATCCAAACCTGAGCCACACAAACGGTTCAAAGTGGCACCGGGTACGTCGATCGGCAATCCTGCCAACAGGCTGCTCATGTGAGCGACGTTGCGGTTGTCTTCACCCGCTTGATTGGCGTTGCCATAAAAAACATCCGTCACGGCAGCCCAATCAACTTGCGGGTTGCGGGCCATCAGGGCACGCAAAGGAATGGCCCCCAGATCATCTGTCCGAATGCTCGACAATACCCCACCATATCGACCAAAAGGGGTCCGGATGGCATCGCAAATAAAGGCTTGTGTGATGTTGCTGCTCATGGTTT
>CANHXV010000106.1 GCA_947464665.1 Comamonadaceae bacterium | reverse complement strand
CGAAATTGGGTTCATCAGCAGTGTGACCAAAGCCTTTTGCAGCGATTGCAACCGCGCGCGCTTGACCACCGAAGGACAACTCTATTTGTGTTTGTTTGCCTCGCAAGGCTACGACCTCAAACCTTTGGTGCGGAGCGAGTTGGATCAAAGCGCCCTCACGCAGGCCATTGCGGCCATTTGGTCGCAACGAGATGACCGGTATTCTGAACTTCGAGTGTCAGAACCTGAATTGGAAAACGGTTCAACGCCAAGCGGCGCCAAACGCAAGGTTGAGATGAGCTACATCGGCGGCTAATCTCATTCATTGGACATCTATGGAACAATTTTCTACATGAACGATCTGAGCATGACAGGCTTGATTTTGGCCGGCGGTCGAGGTGCGCGCATGGGCGGCATTGACAAAGGTTTGCAAAATTTCAATGGCACCCCACTGACCCTTCACACCCTCATGCGCCTGCAAATGCAAACGTCTGAGCCTTTGTCACAGATCATGGTGGTGGCCAATCGCAACTTGTCGGCCTATGAATCATTTGGGGTGCAAGTATGGCCGGACAGCACGGATGGTTTTGCAGGCCCCCTTGCCGGATTTTTAACAGGCCTTGAACGCTGTGAAACAGACTTGCTGCTAACCGTGCCTTGCGACAGCCCCTTGTTTCCATTCAATTTAGCGCAGCGTTTGTTGGACACCTTAATTTCTGAAGAAGCTGACATCACAGTGGCCGCCGCCAGAGAAGAAGACGGCACTGTACGAGCGCAACCCGTCTTTTGTTTGATGCGGGTGAACTTGTTAGAAAGTTTGGTCAAGTTCATGCAATCGGGCGGGCGAAAAATTGACGCCTGGACAGCCTTGCACAAAACGGTACTGGTGCCCTTTGACACAGCCGATGTTGACCCCCGTGCCTTCTTTAATGCCAATACCCTCGAAGAACTGCACCGCCTCGAACAAACCACATGACACAACCACCGTCACTGGCTGACATTGCCGCACAACTTGAAGCTTATGACCCGCAGGCACTTCCGGCCAACGAGGTCTTGAATTTTCTGGATCACTTGGTGACGCCAGTACAAGACTCAGAATCAGTCGACATCTTCGCAGCACTGGGCAGAGTCACTGCGCAAGACGTGATCAGCCCCATCAATGTGCCACCGCACGACAACTCCGCCATGGATGGCTTTGCCTTTGATGGTGCCCAATTGAGTGACTCACAAGCCTTGTCACTCAAGGTGGTGGGTACCGCGCTTGCGGGCAAAGCATGGGAAGGCGCTGTGAACGCTGGCGAATGCGTGAAAATCATGACCGGAGCCATCATGCCCAAAGGCCTGAACACGGTGGTGCCCCAAGAACTTTGCCACATCACAGCAAGCCAAACCATTGAAATTCCCGCCGGACTGCTCAAGGCAGGCGACAACCGCCGCTTGTGCGGCGAAGACATCACGCAGGGGCAACCCGCCCTTCTGAAGGGTGCCTCGATTACGCCTGCAGCAGCAGGACTACTGGCCAGCTTGGGGGTTCCCAATGTCTTGGTGGTGCGTCGCTTGCGGGTGGCTTATTTCTCAACGGGCGATGAAATTTTGAGTTTGGGCGAAGCGCCCCGCGAAGGTGCAGTCTATGACAGCAACCGGTACACGGTGCATGGCATGCTGCAAGCATTGGGCTGCGAGATGATTGACATGGGCGTTGTCAAAGACGAACCTGACTTGCTAGAGCAAGCCTTTAACAAGGCCGCAGAGCAAGCTGATGCCATCATCACCAGCGGCGGGGTGAGTGTGGGCGAAGCCGATTTCACCAAGGCCATGATGAAGAAGTTGGGTGATGTGGTATTTTGGAAAATCGCCATGCGACCCGGTCGGCCGATGGCAGTCGGCCGAATTCAAAAAGGCCAGCGCTCAGCCGTTTTATTTGGACTGCCAGGCAATCCTGTCGCGGTCATGGTCACATTTTTGGCTTTTGTCAAACCTGCCTTGCTGAAAATGATGGGGAGCACAGCCACGCCCCTGCCGATGCTCAGGGCCAGAACGCAGGAAGTGTTGCGCAAAAAACCAGGTAGAACAGAATACCAACGCGGCATTGTTTCTCGCAATGCGGAAGGTGAACTTCAAGTGATCACCACCGGCAATCAAGGCTCCGGTGTATTGAGTTCCATGGTGCAAGCCAATGGTTTGATTGTTTTATCGCACCCACAAGGTACAGCCCAGTTGGGTGACTGGGTGGACGTGTTGGTGCTTTAAACGGCTGTGTCAGTGCTGATGCACTGAACTTGCGGGTTGGTCCAGCGCATCGGCTTTGTTGGCGCCAGGAATTTTTTTGCGCGCAAAGAGCGAGTACATGGTGGGCACCACGAAGACAGTTAACAGCGTTCCGAAACTCATGCCCCCCACAATGACCCAGCCAATTTGAATACGGCTTTCAGAACCTGCGCCTGTCGCAAGGGCCAATGGCAGAGCACCGAACACCATGGCACCCGTGGTCATCAGAATGGGGCGCAAGCGTTGGCTAGAAGCTTTCACTATGGCATCAAAAGTTTCGACACCCTGCTCTCGCAACTGGTTCGTAAACTCCACAATTAAAATACCATGCTTAGTGATCAAGCCGACCAATGTGATCAAGCCGATTTGAGAGTACACATTGAGCGTACCACCCGTCATTTTCAGCGTCATCAGGGCACCAAACATCGACAAAGGTACCGACAACATGATGACCAAGGGGTCAACAAAACTTTCAAATTGAGCGGCCAAGACCAAAAAGATAAAGAACAAAGCCAACACAAACACAATGACCAGAGCGCCTTGTGAATTTCTAAATTCACGCGACGTACCATTGAGTTCTGTGGAGTAACCCGTCTTTAAAATGCCTGCAGCCGTTTTGTCTAGGAATTTCAGAGCGTCGCCCAAGGCATAATCAGGGGATAAGTTAGCCGTGATCGACACAGACCGACGCTGGCCAAAGTGATTCAATTCGCGTGGCGACACACTCTCACGAACTTTGACCAATGCGCTTAATGGAATGACACTGTCGTTTCGGCCACGAACGTAAATTTTGTCAATGTCATCTGGCGTATTGCGGCCACTCACTTGCGTTTGCACAATCACGTCATATTGTTCAGCATCACGTTTGTATCGAGTCACGACGCGGCCGCCCAACATGGTTTCTATGGCACGCGCAACCACATCTACGCTCACGCCCAACTCAGTGGCTTTGATTCGATCTACATCAATTCGCAGTTCAGGCTTGTTCAATCGCAAATCGACGTCAGGCGCAATGAAGCCAGGATTCTTGGCAATTTCGTCCAACATTTGACGTGTGACTGCATTCAAATTCTGGTAGCTGTCAGAGGTTTGAATGACAAAGTTAACGGGACGCTCGCGGAAACCTTGACCCAGGGAAGGAGGCGTGATGGGGAAAGCGTTGATACCCGCAATGCCGTTGAATTTACCTTGCATTTCGCGCGCAATTTCAAGGGTTGTGCGCTTGCGATCATCCCAGTCGACGGCTCGGTAGATGACACTGCCTTGCGCAACGGTTGGATTGCCTAAGTTAGCAAAAATTCGATCAAATTCTGGATAAGTACTGCCAATTTTTTCAAGGGTCTTGGCATACCTATCGGTGTAATCCAATGTCGATCCATCGGGTGATGTCACCGTTGCCAAAATGGTGCCTCGATCTTCCAATGGCGAGAGTTCTTGCTTCATGGAGGGGTACACCAACACAATGCCAACACCACAGGAAGCCATGATCAAGACCACTAACCAACGGGCTTTTTTCAAGACCAGGGTGAGTAAATTCTCATAGCCATTGGACAAGCCCGTAAGGACTTTTTCCATGAACCTGTCAAAGAAATTCGGATTCGGGTTGTGTCGCAGCAGCAAAGAACTCAACATAGGCGACAAGGTGAGCGCCACCAAGCAAGAGACCAGCACAGCGCCGGCCAAGGCCAAAGCAAATTCACTGAACAACTTACCTGTTCGTCCTGGCGTGAAAGCCAAAGGTGCAAACACCGCTGCCAAGGTGAGCGACATGGCCACAATGGCAAAGCCAATTTCTTTGGCGCCCTTGATGGATGCAGAGAACGGATCGAGTCCTTCTTCAATGTGACGGTAAATGTTCTCTAACATCACAATGGCATCGTCCACCACCAAGCCGATGGCCAACACCAAGGCCAGCAATGTCAGGGTATTGATTGTGAAACCTGCAAGCGCCATCATGGCGAAAGTGCCAATCAGGCTGACTGGAATGGTAATGATGGGAATGATGGAAGCACGCAGGGTTCTCAGAAAAACAAAAATCACAATCGCCACCAAAATGACAGCTTCAAGGATGGTTTTGAAAACGCTCTTAATGGATTTATCAATGAACACAGAGTTGTCGTTGGCCACATTGATCACAATGTCACCCGGCAAATCCTGCTGCAACTTTGGGATCATTGCGCGAACGCCTTTGGACAATTCCAAGGGGTTGGCTGTAGCTTGTCGAATCACGCCAGCTGAAATGGAGGGCATGCCATTCAAACGAACTCGACTGCGGTCATCCGCAGCATCCTCTTCGACTTTGGCCACGTCACGAATCTTGATGGGAAAGCCATTCACATTGCGAATGGTGATGTCACCAAATTGACCCGCTTTGATCAGATCGGTTTGAGAGGTGACACTGAACTCGCGCTGCTGTGACTCGATCCGACCTGCTGGCAACTCTAAATTGCTGCGACGTATGGCATCTTCAACGTCTTGTGAGGTCAGGCGGTACGCTGCCATGCGTTCAGCATCCAGCCAAACGCGCATGGCGTATTTGCGCTCACCAAATATACGAACATCGGCAACGCCCGTCACAGTCTGGAGACGCGGCTTCACAACTCGATTGATCAGATCATTGATTTGAAGGGGTGACAATGTGTCACTAGCGAAAGCCAACCAAATAACAGGAAAGGCATCTGCCTCCACCTTGGCAATGACGGGCTCCTCAATGGCTTGTGGCAAGCGGCCGCGAATTCTAGAGGTCCGGTCGCGTACTTCTGCTGCGGCCGTGTCCGCGTCTTTTTCTAGGCGAAAACGAACTGTAATTTGAGATTGATCAGCTCGGCTGATGGAAGTGATGACATCGACAGCATCAATGCCAGCAATGGAGTCTTCCAGAGGCTTGGTCACTTGCGACTCTATCACCTCGGCCGATGCCCCGGGGTATTTCACACTGACCGTGACAGTAGGCTCGTCGATCTTCGGATACTCACGCAAAGAAAGGCGGTTGAAACTGACAGCACCGATCAAAAGAATGAGCAGCGATAAAACGGTCGCAAAAACCGGCCTACGAATGGATGTTTCAGCGAGTTGCATTCAAACCTCGTGTACATGGATTCTCGCCACTGACAGCTTGAGCTTTAGCGTCCTTAATTTGACCTGCATTGCCGCCCTTAGGGCCAGATTTTTCTGCAGTCTTTTCAGTAGGTTTTTGCGCATTGCTTGCGGCTTCAGGCTTGGCAGCTGCAGCATTGCTGGGGCCACCGCCTTGGGCTTTTGAAGTGTCCACAATACGCACCACAGTGCCTTCCTTTTGAATGCGCTGCTGACCTGCGACCACCACAGAATCGCCCAAAGATAAACCTTCCAGAACCTCTACCCGTCCAACTTGGCGAATGCCAATCTTGACAGTGACTCTTTCAGAGATGTATTCGTCTTTGTTCGATCCTGGAACGACACGAACCACTGTGGAACGGCCGCCTTGCGGCACGATGGCCTCTTCAGGTATGACCAAGGCGTCATCACGCTCACCAAACACAGCATTGACGCGTGCAAACATACCGGGGCGCAATTGCATTTGGCGGTTGTCGATACAACCACGCACACCTACAGAACGGCCATTGGCATCAATCAAAGGATCAATGGCCTGAATGACGGCTGTGAATTGACGGCCCGGCAAGGCATCCATGGTCACCTGTGCTTTTTGCCCTTGTTTAATTTTGGCTTGGAAACGCTCTGGCAATCTGAAGTCAAGCAAAACAGCTTCAATGTCTTCGACGTTAACCATGTCGGTGCCATCTTTCAAATAGTCACCCACGTTAATTTGACGCAAACCTGCTGTGCCATCGAAAGGAGCAAGCACTTTCAAGCGTTGTAAGGTGGCTTGGGCCAATGCCAATTTGGCTTGTGCCACTTGAAGCGCAGCATCAGATTCGTCTAACGAACGTTTGCTGATGAAATTTTGCGCTACAAGTTCTTGATTCCGCGTGTGGTTGGCTTGAGCGATCGACAACTCGGCTTTGGACTGGGCCAGTTGTGCTGCAGGCAATTGGTCGTCAAACTGGACCAAGATTTGACCCTTTTTAACCTTTTGTCCGTCCTTGAAAAGCACCTGGCTGACGCGGCCACCCACCTCTGGGCGCAAGATCACACCTTGAAATGAACGCAAACTTCCAACCGATTGGGTCTCGTCCACCAACATGGCTTTTTCAACCTTGGCCACTTCTACGGCAGGCGGTCGTTGGGGAGCTCCCGGACTTGGCGCTGCAGCAGGAGCACCTCCAGGTGCACCAGAAGCAGAAACCTCTGCCTTTGGCACTGCAGGTTTATTTTGAAGCCACCATGCTGCACCTGAAGCAAGGGCCACACCAAGTAGCGCAATGGCGAGATAAGGTTTTTTGAAAGACATCAGAGATTCCGAACAGTACCCAAAACAGTTTGGAAATGTAACAGTTATTGGGCTTTTCTATCTATTGGCAAAAACCTCGTGGCAGCCTGACAAAAAATCCTTACTTTCGGCGCATTTCAAAAAGCGCCCCCTAGGAGCTTCCGTTGAATGGCGCTAAATCTTGCCAAGGGCTTTGTCGACGCCCAAGTTGGCCAAGGCGTCCGCCCTTTCATTGCCTGGATCCCCAGCGTGGCCCTTGACCCACCGCCATTCAATTTGGTGCCCCGAATTGACAACCAAAAGGTCTAATTTTTGCCATAAATCTGCATTTTTAACGGGCTGCTTGGCGGCGGTTCGCCATCCCTTGGCTTTCCAGCCATGAATCCATTCCGTGATCCCCTT
>CANHXV010000105.1 GCA_947464665.1 Comamonadaceae bacterium | reverse complement strand
ATTTGGCATCAGGCGACGGTCTTCAATCAGCGTGCACAACGCTTGTCATTGCTCAGACTCAGCCCTTTTATTCTTCTGTTGAGTGCAAGCCATGCTTCACACAACTGCTGCTTGCCTTCTCTGCGCGCGCGCCACCTGTCTTCCTTTGATCGATGTTTAGAGTTTCTCAAACTTTGGTTTGAGTGAATTTTCATTTTCAAAGGTTTTCATGTCACAAATTTCTTCCCGGCAGGGCGGCTTGCGCGCGCCTTGCACTTCTGTTTTTTCAATCGCAGCAACCGCCATGGTGTCCATCATGCCTGGCCTGTTTCTGCCTAACGCCGTAGCGCAAGCTGTACAAGAAATTGTCATCACCGGCAACCCCTTGTCCAAAACCCAAACGCCATCTGCAGTGAGCAGTTTGTCTGGCCTGTCGCTGCTGCAACAAGGCCAAAGCACGCTGGGTGAAACACTGAACCAGTTGCCAGGTGTCAGCAGTACTTATTTCGGACCGAACGCAAGTCGCCCCATCATTCGCGGACTGGATGGCGACCGCATTCGTGTTCTGAGCAACAGTGGGGCCAGCATGGATGTGTCCTCCCTTAGCTATGACCATGCTGTGCCGATGGATGTGTTGAGCACAGAGCGCATTGAAGTTTTGCGCGGACCGTCTGCTTTGCAATATGGCGGCAGCGCCATGGGTGGTGTGGTCAATGTCATTGACAACCGCATTCCACGGCAAAAAATGCAAGGTATTGTGGGCAAAGCGCAATCGCAATTTGGCTCTGGCAATCGCGAACGCTCCAACGGTGCCATGTTAGAAGTTGGTGAGGGCGCTTGGGTATTGCACGCAGATGCCTTTGATCGCCGCACAAGCGATGTCAAAGTACCCAAAAATTTGCCATGCAGCAAACCTGGATCTGCTGAGCTTGCTTCGCGCATTTGCAACTCTGCCAGTGCTGCAAAAGGCGGCGCACTAGGAGCCAGTCTGTTTTTAGACCGTGGCTATGTGGGTATGTCCGTTAACAGTTATCAGAGCAACTACGGCACCGTGGCCGAGGACGAAGTGAGCATCGGGATGCGGTCCAAACGCGCCTCGCTGGAAGGTGAATGGCGACCCGATACAAGGCTGGTTCAAAGTTTGAATTTTCAAGCCAGTCAGACAGACTATAAGCACACCGAATTTGAAGGCGCAGAGGCAGGTACCTTGTTTGCCAACAAAGGCAGCGATGTTCGGCTGCAATTGCGGCACAAACCATGGCGCACAGAATCTGGCGTTTGGGAGGGTGTTTGGGGTTGGCAATCGGAGCAAGGCAAATTTTCTGCCGATGGTGCCGAGGCCTTTGCACCGTTTAGCAACACACGCACACAGGCATTGTTCTTGATTGAAGAATACGCTGTCGGCTCGACGCGTTTCAATGCAGGTGTTCGGCGAGAAAATGTATCGGTTAAATCGCTTGGCAATCCAGACCCCACTGTGGACCGATTTGAGTTGGGCACACGCAAATTTGTCCCGCAAAGTTTTGCCACCTCTGCTTCTTGGCAAGTTCTACCGCAATGGCGCTTGAGTGCCAACGCTTCGCGTGTTGAACGTGCGCCCAAAGACTATGAACTTTTCGCCAATGGCCCCCACATTGCAACTGCAGCATGGGAGCGCGGCGATTCAAATCTGGGTCTTGAAAAAGCCAACAGCATGGACGTGTCTGCAGACTGGCAAAAGGGGCCACACCAGTTCAAGATCACTGCCTTCGAAAGCAAATTTTCAAACTTCATTGGTCTGTTAGGGACCACTGAGATTGAAGAAGATTTGCCTGTTCAGGTTTACAAAGGTGTGCGTGCCAAGTTTTCTGGCTTTGAGGCCTCAGCGCAATGGCGCCTGTTACAAGCTACCAGCACGCTGGATTTGGCTGTCAAAGCCGATGCCGTGCGAGCGCACAACCTGAGCACCGATGAACCCTTGCCGCGCATTTCTCCAGTCCGCTTTGGAGCCGCCCTGATTCACGCGACGGGTCCTTGGAGTGCTCGCTTGGGATTTGATTGGCATGCTGCGCAAAGCCGTGTGCCAGCAGGCAGTGTGGCCACAGAGGCTTACACCTTGTGGCATGGCTTTGTAAGTTACAAACAGAAACTGCCCGGTACGACTTTGAATTGGTTTGGCAAAGTTGACAACCTCAGCAACCAATGGGCTTACAGTGCGACGTCTATTCTGACTTCAACAGCACCCGGCAAGTCGCCATTGCCTGGGCGCAGTTTGAAATTGGGTGTGCTGGCTTCCTTTTAAGGGGCCAAGCGTTCGCGAATCCAATCGCCTTCATTGAAGCGATAGCGCAATCTATCGTGAAGGCGACTTTTGCGGCCTTGCCAAAACTGCCATTCGTCAGGCACCAAGCGGTAGCCGCCCCAATGCGGTGGTCGGGGAGGGTTCAACATGAACTTCGCAGCGTACTTCGCAGCGTTGGTGACCAACACGGTTCGCCCATCAATCACTTGGCTTTGCGGAGACGCCCAAGCGCCAATTCGCGAGTCAAGTGGGCGACTGTGAAAGTAGGCATCACTGTCTGCTTCGCTTATTTTTTCCATGCGGCCCTCGATGCGCACTACACGCTCAAGTTCAACCCAATGAAATTGCAAAGCTGCAAAGGGATTTCCCGCCAGCTCTTGGCCTTTTCGGCTGTCATAGTTGGTGTACCAAACGATACCACGGGCATCGTAGCCTTTGATCAGAACCACGCGTGTGCTGGGCCGCATGTTGCTGGCCACGGTGGCGACAGTCATGGCGTTGGGCTCGGGTACTTCGGAGTGAATCGCTTCGTTCAACCAGCGTTCAAATTGTTGGAGCGGATCGGCTGCTGAAGCGTCTTCACTCAATTCGGCTTTCTCGTAGCTTTTGCGCAAATCTGCAATGTTCATGGTCAGTCCTTGGCATACTGAAGCAAGGCCTCAAGGGCCTTGTCGTGAATACCGTGTTGTTTCAAGCTGTGGAAAGTTTCTTGTGCGTAGTCTAAGGTAGTGCCGTAGCGCCCTGAGGCATTTTGAAAGATATGTTGATATTGCGCAGGAGATAAGTTGCCTGTGTAACTCGGACTGCTGCGAGGCAAAGTGAAGGCCAATGCATTGACTGCCCCGTGAGGCGTAGGGCATTGCAACCACTTGGTGGTGTAAACACTGTTGGGCATTTCGCGAAACCAGAGCTGCTCGATGGTCTGCTTGACTTGCTTTGCAGGTGTTCTAAACACCATGCCTTGGCAACTGCCACCCGACAGCAATGCAAACACCAGGCCCGGACATTCAGGTGTGCCGCGATTCAAACGACTCCACATTTTGAGCGCGCGATGCCAGCCTTGAACTTGGGTCAAGTGTTGTTCCAGAATGTCAAACTCCGGCCGCCAAATGAGTGAGGCATATCCAAAGATCCATAAATCTTGCGAAGCAGGCCAACCCGACAAGATGGCATCCCGCGTGGGCGCAGTGTGTGCTTGATCAGATCTTTTGGCGTTCATTCTTTGCAAGTTTTTGAATTTCCCGACTATTTTGACCGAAACCCACCCTCACATGGCTTCATTTGCAAGTGCTTTACAAAGATCGCTCTTGTTAGCCAATTGAATTCGTAACCAGTCTGTAACTCTGATTGCGCCAAAAAGGAGGTCCTCGAGTTACCATTCGTGATGTAACAAAGTTACAAAACTAATTTCAAACCGAACGCCCTTAACAACGCACTGAACAATGACCTTGAACGCCACCGTAGCCAATGTGACCGCCCGAATCGCTCAGCGCAGCCAAACCACGCGAGCGGCCTACCTGGAACAGGTGGATCAGGCCTCAGCGCGCAAGCCTGGTGCAGAGCGCCTCGGCTGTGCCAACGTGGCACATGCATTTGCAGCCATGCCAGCTGAAGACAAATCACGCGCCTCAGTTTTGTTGGCCATCCCGGTGGTGAGCGCTACTGAGCGTGGTCCCAACATAGGTGTAGTCACGGCTTACAACGATTTGTTGTCTGCTCACGCACCGTTTCAACATTACCCCGACTTGGTCAAAGACGAAGCGCGCAAGTGGGGTGCAACAGCCCAAGTAGCTGGCGGTGTGCCCGCCATGTGCGATGGCGTGACACAAGGCACACCTGGCATGGAGCTGAGTTTATTCAGCCGCGATGTCATCGCCATGGCGACTGCTGTGTCATTGAGCCACGACGTATTTGATGCTGCGCTGATGCTGGGTGTGTGCGACAAAATTGTGCCTGGTCTTTTGATAGGTGCTTTGCAGTTTGGTCATTTGCCTATTGTGTTTGTGCCAGCTGGCCCCATGGGCAGTGGCTTGTCGAACAGTGAGAAATCCAAAATTAGGGAGCAAGCGACGCAAGGCTTAGTGGGACGTGCAGAGTTGTTGAAAGCTGAATCTGCTGCCTATCATGGCGAAGGCACATGTACTTTTTACGGCACTGCCAACAGCAACCAAATGCTGCTCGAAGCCATGGGCTTGCATGTCCCTGGCACAGCCTTTGTCAATCCGGGTGATGGTATGCGCAACGAGCTAACGCGTGAATCAGTGCGCACTGTTTTGCAATTGGTGTACGCCAAAAACTTTACGCCGATAGGCCACTTGGTAGATGAGCGTTGCATCGTCAATGCCATGGTGGCCTTGTTGGCGACTGGTGGCTCTACCAATCACCTGATTCATTGGGTGGCTGTGGCACGCGCTGCAGGCTTGATCATTGATTGGGATGATTTTTCGGCATTGTCAGATGTGGTGCCTTTGCTTGCACGCGTTTATCCCAACGGCAGTGCTGACGTGAACCAATTTCAAGCTGCCGGTGGTCCGGGCTATGTCATTCGTGAATTGTTAGATGCTGGCTTGATGCATGCAGATGTGATGACTGTTCGTGCAGGTGGTATTCATGAATTCACACAAAAGCCAGTAGGCGTTAACGGACAGTTGGCATGGGAAGACATCGGTGCTTCCAAAGATGAATCTGTACTGCGTTCTGCAAGTTCTCCTTTCAGTCTGACGGGTGGCTTGCGTTTGTTGAAAGGCAACTTAGGCCGCAGTGTCATGAAGGTGTCGGCTGTGCCTGAAGCATGCCATGTGATCGAAGCGCCTGCGCATGTATTCAACTCACAAGAAGAATTATTGGAGGCTTTCAGCACTGGTAGCATGAACAAAGATGTGGTGTGCGTCGTCCGCTGGCAAGGCCCTCAAGCCAATGGCATGCCTGAATTGCACAAGCTCACACCACCCTTGGCGGTGTTGCAAGGACAAGGCTTCAAAGTGGCTTTGGTCACCGATGGCCGTATGAGTGGCGCTTCAGGTAAAGTGCCTGCAGCCATTCACGTATCCCCTGAAGCGGCATCGGGTGGCCCTTTGGCGCGCGTGTTGGATGGCGATGTCATTCGCTTGGATGCCCAAGCTGGCACACTGCAAGTTTTGGTAGACCCACAAGCTTGGAACGCACGAGCACCCGCTACCATGTCCCCTGAACTGCAAGCGGCCAACTGCCGCGGCATGGGCCGAGAACTGTTTACCAATTTGCGCAAGCATGCGCTACAAGCCGAAGAAGGAGCCTGTACATGGCTTTGAACGCTCATCCACAAGCACCATTCACTGCACTGCAAGTGATGCAAGATGCGCCCGTTATTCCCGTCATTGTTTTGAACGATGTGGCCCATGCAGTGCCCATGGCGCTTGCTTTGGTGGCCGGCGGTATTCGCATCTTGGAGGTGACCTTGCGCACACCACAAGCATTGGCTTGTATAGAAGGCATAGCCAAAGCAGTGCCCGATGCGGTGGTAGGTGCTGGCACCGTTCGCACTCCAGCAGATGCTAAGGCCGCTGCCAATGCGGGCGCCAAATTTGCAGTCAGCCCTGGTTATACCGCTGCTGTTGGACAGGCCTGTCGCGATCAAGGCTTGTCATTGTTGCCCGGCGTAGCCACTGGTAGCGAAATCATGATGGCGCAACAAGATGGTTTTACAGAGTTGAAATTTTTCCCCGCCATGCAAGCAGGAGGCCTTGCCATGTTGAAAGCTTGGGGCGGCCCGTTTTTTGATGTCCGATTTTGCCCAACAGGTGGCGTTACCTCGCAAAATGCCATCGAGTTTTTGAGCTTGCCAAATGTAGCCTGCGTGGGGGGCTCATGGTTGGTGCCAGCAGATGCACTGGCACAGGGTGATTGGGCGCGCATTGAAAAACTGGCTCGAGAGGCCAGTCAGTTAGAGCGAAGCGCATTCAATTAACTGAAGTCGCGCTGAATCAATTCCACTTTGTAACCGTCGGGATCGGTGACGAATGCGATGACTGTGGAGCCGCCTTTGACGGGCCCAGCTTCGCGCGTCACTTTGCCACCCGCATTGCGAATTTTGTCGCACGCTGCATAAGCATCTGGCACAGCAATGGCCAAGTGACCGTAAGCAGTACCCATTTCATAACTTTCAACGCCCCAGTTGTAGGTGAGTTCGAGTTCGGCATGGTCTGGATTGCTGCCATAGCCCACAAAGGCCAATGAGTATTTGTAGTCGGGATTCTCAGTTGTTTTGAGCAGTTTCATACCCATCACGTTGGTATAGAAATCGATTGAGCGTTGTAGGTTGCCAACGCGAAGCATGGTGTGTAGAAGTCTCATATTGTCTTTGTGTCTGATTGAAAAAGTGTTGAATTCAAATTGAAAGGGCGCGAAATTTTGAAATGCCAACTTGGCTGCTAAGCCTTGTGCCAAGCCTGCACAAAAGCTGCGGCAGAGTCGCTAACTGCTTCAGCCGATTTGCTTGGCGCGAACAATGCGGAACCAATGCCAAATCCTGAGGCGCCACTTTTGCGGAAGTCTGCCATGTTGTGAAGGCCAATGCCACCTACAGGAATGAGCTTGACCTCTTTGGGCAATACGGCGCGCATCGATTTGACGACAGCAGGGCTGATCATTTCTGCGGGAAATAACTTCAGGCCATTGGCGCCCAGTGCAAGAGCACGAAAAGCTTCGGAGGGGGTGGCCACACCCGGCAAAGAAACCAAACCCAAATTGACAGCTTCGCAAACGACGTTGTCATCCAGGT
>CANHXV010000104.1 GCA_947464665.1 Comamonadaceae bacterium | reverse complement strand
CTGTCGGCCCGTGGGTGCATCGGCCTTGCCTTGTACCAACAACCAGGTCATTTGTTGGGGGCTTTCCATGCGCTCGCTTGAAACTTGCAGGCGCACGCTTGCACCGGAGGCCACCTCGCCAGAATGTGCGGCAGAACGACTGACTTGAACAATGGGTATCCCACTGTTTTGAATCACGTTGGCGGTTTGAGGAAACACGGTCCAGTCAGTGTTTTGGAGCTCTGGCGGTAGCTGTGCCAATGACAATTCAAGGCTTCGGCCATCTTGGGAAATCTGGGCCAGGTGCTTGCCCTTCAAAGGCTGCGCTGGCCATTGCAAGGCTTTCTCAAATGCACTTGTAGCCATCGCTGTGGCGCTTTGAATGGGCAGACTTAAACTGAAATCACCCTCTTGTGGAATGCACTCTTGCTTGCAAACCAGCCAGTTGGCATGCAACTCAATTTGCACCGAGCTTTCCTTGTTCTTGGGTTTGAAGGACTTGCTCACTTGAATGGGCGTGACCAACAACAGGGTGTCTTCATAACCAAAATTGGCCAGAGGGCCTATGGGAATTCTGCGCGGTGCAGGCCAAATTAAGTTGCCCGCAATCAGGCCCTCTGGCAATTTCCATTGCAGGACTGTCGGCAGACCAGAGTCGCCTGGGTTGCGCCAATAGGTGTGCCATTGGGGTTGGTGCACCAGTTCCAAGCCTAGCCAAATTATTTGGCCCGCTTCAATGCCCTTGGGCGCTTGGGCCAACAGGGTGGCTTTGACTTGGGGTGTTTGAACCATTTGACCCACGGGGCGAGGGTTCAAAAGCTGCGTTTGGGCTTGGCCGTTGAGCGTCAAAACCAAAAGCAAAGCCATACCCACCCACACACAACGAAGGCTTAAAAACAGGTTGCGCAAGCGGTAGAAAGACAAGGGCAAGAACCTCAACGCCAAAAGCCTAACTCTACACTGCAAAATCATGCCCTTAAATCCGGCGCCTCCATTAAACTGCAGAGATTGAAAAGCCCCTTAGACATGTCACATCACATTCACTTTTGGTCCGACTTGACCACCCACGACTTTGGCCGCCTTGATGCCTCGAGGGCTATTGCCGTGTTGCCTTTGGCGGCTACCGAGCAGCACGGGCCCCATTTGCCTTTGTCGGTCGATGTTGACATTGTGAATGGCGTGCTGCATTCAGCCATGGCCCGTCTGAACGCGGGTGCCGCTTCGACTGCAGGCACCTTGAATAAGAAAGACTTGTCCATCTTGGTTCTGCCAACGCAAAGCGTGGGTTTAAGTCCCGAGCATGCGGCTTTTGCAGGCACACTGTCTTTAAAAGCTGAAACACTGATCCGGCTTTGGACGGACATTGCAGAGTCCGTCAAAGCAGCAGGCATTCACAAACTGGTGCTGTTCAATGCGCATGGCGGCCATGTGGGTGCCATGGATGTGGTGGCCCGCGATTTGCGTGCGCGCTTAGGCATGTTGGTTTACAGCGTGAACTGGCATCAGTTGCCTTTGCTTGACGAAAACGGTCAAGATGCCAACGCGCTTTTCACAGAGCATGAGCATCGATTTGGGGTCCATGCGGGTGATGTTGAAACTTCGGTCATGCTGGCGCTCAAGCCGCATGCTGTGACCATGAGCAAGGCCCAAAATTTCCGTTCAAGCGCTGAAGATCGTGCGCTGTCTTTTCCCATTCTGGGCAATGGCCGAAGCGCCAAGTTGGCTTGGCAAATGCAAGACTACAACCCAGCAGGGGCGGCGGGCAATGCGGCTGCTGCGACGGCGCAGAAGGGTCAAATTTTGTTAGAAGCGGCTGGCCGTGCCTTGGCTGATTTGCTGTTGGAAATAGACCGATTGCCTGCCAATACCCTGAGGACTTAATTGCCGAGTTGCAAAAATGGGGGCGATAGATTCAAGTCAATAAGAGGGCAAAACCAGCTCGATGGCTGTTGGAAAGATTTGCTTGGGGCACTCACGCGTGGCATCCAAGCAACCGCCCGATGCGTAAACGCCTTTGGGGTCTCTGATGCGCATCATTTGATTCAAAACCTGTTTGACTTTGTCGGGCGCTTGCATGGTGTCATGGACGCAAGCATCCACTTTGGCTTCGTCTAGCCACAACTCACCCGCAGCATTCGTTTGCACGCCATCACGCCAATGGTAAATTTCAATGCACTTGCTTTCCAGTGTGAAGGGCTGATCGCGTTTCCAAAAATTACTGAACAAGCCGCTGCCGACATAAATCACCCACGAGCCTTCATAGCCTGTCACATCCGACGAGCGCTCGTCTGGATTTCGGAACCAAACACGATCACCTGGGACATAAAAGCCAGCAGGCATGGGCGCCTCTTGTGAGCCATATTCATGCAGAAAAACTTCATGGAAAAGGCCAGAGCGGATGGCATGCTTTTCGTTCACCTGTTGCAGTTGTGCCAACAGGGATGGGTTGTGCTGGCTTGCTTCTTGGGCCAAGCCTAACAAAATCACATATTCCGTTGCGCGATAACAAGAAAAGTCATACAGCTTGCCTGTGGCCTCGGGTTGCGTGGCGCTGATCAAGGCTTCAATCAAGCTTGTATGGGGCTGCAAAATAAAGCCAGCTTCTTCTTCGTAGCGCCAAAATTCACTGGGCCGCTCCGCCGCATTGGTTTTAAAGGCCAGCGCCGTCTTTCGGGCGTCCAACACAATGTTTTCTCGAACCCGCACTGCACTGCTAAGCGCTTCCAAGCCATTGAATTCAAAGCGATGCGGCGAGACCAGCATAGCCCACAGAATTTCTTGCTTTAAATTTTTGGCATGTTGGTGCAGCGCAAGTGTGTCACTGGCAGGCGCATGCACTTGCATCCAAGCCTCGCTCATGCGACACAACAAGGCGCCTGGGGTTGACGCAATGTCCAAGCCTTCTTCGATGCCATGGGCATCAAAAAAGGCGGCACAAGCAGACAGTTCGCAATCGGAGACTTGAATGCCTGCCGCTTGAGTTGAATGCGAAGTTGCATGATGCGAATTTTGCATGGTTGTCATTCTGACAAGAAAACCAGCGCACCCCTATCGGGGGAAACACTATCAAGCAAAAGTGATCCAGCTTCGGTGGTCGGCATGATCCAAATGCGGTAGGTTATTGTAAGAAAGCAACATGTGCCTCGACGGCGTAAAGACAAACTCCGTGAGTGCCGTATTTCGGATGCGCAGGTTCAATTCAATGGAAGTTTCTGCAGGCGCCTTCAGAATTTGCGCGACCGCTGTCGAAATAGGCCCCCCACTTGATACGATCAAGACGCGCCCTTGATGGTTTTCTCGGACATGCTTTAAAACGGCTTGAATGCCAGCCGCAAATTCTGCATAACTTGGCATGCCACGTGGCTGAGTCGCACCCGCCATCCATTGTTGAAGTGCCGTTCGCAGCAAGCGGAAGTGATGCTTGTACATTTCTGGCGTGTCGGGTTTGGCAAGCGGCTCGGGGTGGATGGTTTCAATCAAAGCATGGCTGTCATACTCATTGAGTTCAGGCCACACTTCAGGTTTCATTTGCAGTTGCGCACCTTGGGCAATACCCTCCCAAGTTTGGCGGTGTCTTTTCAGACTGCCCATTAAAACAGCCTCCAACTTCAGCGCCTCTGCACCGGGTTGTTCGGCAGCCATTTGTTGCCAATACGCTCCTAGGCGAATGCTCTGACGCTTGCCCAAATCGCTGAGCTGGTCGTAATCGTCGGCGCCGAAAGAAGCTTGACCGTGGCGCACTAAAAGAAGTTGTCCCATGGTACTTAGTCTAAAGCCACTTGCATGGCTTAGAAACTTGTTTTGAACATCCAAAGCGCAGTCAAAACCAGGGCCAAAGACATGCACCGATTGAAAACCAGCAAGCGCGCCCCTTTTAAAAGCCATTCGCGCAGCAAACTGCCCATGGCGGCATACATTAAATTGCTCAAGAAACCAAACAGCATCATGAGGGGCAACAAAACGGCGCATCGCTCCAGCGCATCTTCTTTGCCGGCCACCCATCCAGCTACCAGCGACAAAGCCAGCATCCAAGCTTTGATGTTGAGGAATTGAATGGCAAAGCCTTGAAAGAATGTGATTCGCATTCGACTCTGATCGGCCTTGGCCATTTCGCGAGCTCGCCATAGTTGGCGAGCCATCCACAACAAATACAAAGTACCACCCAGCAAGATCACCCAGCGCAAGGCGGGTACGGCCATGACCAAGTTGCCTAAGCCCGCCATGCAAATGGCCAACAAAAATCCCCAGCCCACGGGCACAGCCACTATGAATTTCATGGCCGAGCGCAAACCCAGATTGGCGGCCAATGCCGCAGACAGCGTGGTGTTGGGGCCCGGCGTGAAACTGGCTGCTGTGGACAGCACCAACAAAGCCGTGAACTCTTCAGGGCTGAAAACAAAGTTCATGAAAATGCTTCAAGGTGTTGAAAGAGTTTCCCATCGCTCTAGGGCGCTCAGCAATTCAGTGTCAATTTGTGCATCACGCGCAAATAAAGCGGCAGCCTTGGCGGGATCTTTGGCAAACAAACTGCTGTCCTCTATGGCAGCTCGAATTTCGGCCTGTTCTTTTTCCAAGCCTTCAATCAATGCGGGCAAACCATCGAGCTCGCGTTGCTCTTTGTAGCTTAACTTTTGGGAATTCTTTGCAGCGGCCTTGGGCTTCACATCGACTGTGACAGCTTTGGCTGATGCGGGCTCGGCTGAGTTTGAGGCCGCGCTTGAATTGGACTGCGGCGCAGCCTTGGCAGCGGCCGCTTTGTTTTGCGCTTGAATGTTTTGGCTGCGCAGTGATTGTGTCAGCCAGTCTTGCACCGAGCCTTCGTACTCTCGCCAGAAACCAGGCTTGTCTGTCGTTGCCTCACAGGCAATGATGCTGGTTACCACGTTGTCCATGAAGGCTCTGTCGTGGCTGACCAAAAACACTGTGCCTTGGTAATCTTGTAGCAACTCTTCCAAGAGTTCCAGGGTGTCAATGTCCAAATCGTTGGTGGGTTCGTCAAGCACCAACACATTGGCCGGCCTTGCAAACAAGCGCGCCAACAACAAGCGATTGCGCTCACCACCCGACAATGATTTGACGGGCGAAGTGGCGCGCGCTGGTGAGAACAAGAAGTCGCCTAAATAGCTCTTCACGTGTTGGCGCTTGTTGCCAATTTCAATCCATTCACTGCCTGGGCTGATGAAATCTTCCAAGGAGGCTTCTAGGTCAAGCGCATTGCGCATTTGATCAAAGTAGGCCACTTGCAAATTGGCACCTTGCCGAATTTTTCCACTGTCGGCCTCGAGCTCTCCCAGAATCATTTTCAAGAGGGTTGTTTTGCCAGCGCCGTTAGGACCTAGCAAGCCTATTTTGTCGCCGCGCAGCAGTGTGGCGGTGAAGTCTTTCAAAATGACTTTCACATCGCCTTCGGGCGAGGTGAATGACTTACAGACATCCGTCAGTTCTGCAACCAATTTGCCAGTGGGTGCCCCTGAGGCGACTTCCATGCGAACGCGTCCGACTTGTTCTCTGCGCGCACTGCGGGTGGCGCGCAAAGTCTCAAGCCGAGCAATGCGGCTTTGGCTTCTTGTGCGGCGTGCTTCCACGCCTTTGCGAATCCAAACCTCTTCTTGTGCCAACAACTTATCGGCCTTCGCGCTGATCACGGCCTCCTGCGCCATTTGCTCTTCTTTGTTGATTTGATACTGTGCAAAGTTACCTGGATAACTGCGCAGGCGACCGCGGTCCAACTCCACAATGCACGTGGCAATGCGGTCTAAAAATGCGCGGTCGTGGGTGATGGCCACCACGCTGCCCTTGAAGTCAATCAAGAGCTGCTCCAGCCAAGCGATGGAATCCAAATCAAGGTGGTTGGTGGGCTCGTCCAACAGCAGCACATCAGGATGCGTGACCAAAGCTTGGGCCAGCGCCACGCGCTTGCGATTGCCGCCAGACAATGTGGCCACCTTGGCGCTAGGGTCTAGGTGCAAGCGGTGCAGTGTTTCGTCGACACGTTGTTCCCAGCCCCAGCCATCAAGCGATTCAATTTGGCTTTGCAATACATCCAGATCGCCCACGCAGTTGCTGTAGTCGTCAATGAGTTTCATGACAGGGGCGAGGCCGCGTTGCACAGATTCAAAAATGCTGTCTTCCGATTCAAGCAAAGGCTCTTGCGCCACATAAGCGATGCGGACACCTTGTTGGACATGCATGGTGCCGTCATCGGCGTGCTCCATGCCTGCCAATATCTTGAGAAAAGAGGATTTGCCTGTGCCGTTTCGGCCAATCAGGCCAATGCGCTCTGAAGTTTCCAGGGCAAAGTCAGCGTGATCAAGGAGTGCAACGTGGCCAAAAGCCAGCGATGCGTCAAGTAAGGTAATAAGAGCCATGCCGCGATTATCAATGGCAAAGGAAAATTGGAAGGACAGGCTTGCGTGCCCTCAAAAATCTGTGCTATATTCGCGGTCTTCGCTAAAAACCACATCGTTTTTAGCAGGTCGGACGGCCCAGTTTCTGCCTCACACCAAGCAACATTCACCAATGCCTGCTTGAATAAATGCAAAACAAAGGCCAATGCCCCGAGCAGCTAGAAAGTTTGAAATAACTTTTAAAAAATTGAAAAAAGTAAAATTTTTTTCAATCAGCACAAAAAACCGTGCTAGACTGCAAGGCTTCGCTGAAATGTTTTGAAATTCAAACTTCAAGCCCTCAGCAAATCGGAATAAGCCCCGAGCAGATACCAAGCAAACAGTTTAAAAAGTTTCATATTTTTTCAAATTGCTTGCAAAAGCCCTGAAAACGGTGCTACACTGCAAGGCTCCGCTGATCGCAGCGCATTGCAACAAAACGACACTCAGTGTTGGCCTGTTGCACTACAGATCTTTAAAAATATACAGCCGATAAGCGTGGGCGTTTGATGGCGATTGCCAAGTTCTAAGGAACTAAGTCTTAATTGACTTACAAACGCTCATGAGAATAGAAGTGAAGTTCACTTCAATTCCGTTTTTATGAGTTGCTCGAAAGAGCGAAAAAATTCAAGATCGAACTATAGAGTTTGATCCTGGCT
>CANHXV010000103.1 GCA_947464665.1 Comamonadaceae bacterium | reverse complement strand
AGGCATTTGGCACCTGTGCGCAAAATGCGACCGACAGCCAGCATTTGTTGTTCGCCGCCAGATAACCTTGTACCCGGGCTGCTGCGCCGCTCGTACAGGTTGGGAAACATTTCATAAATTTCATCAACGGTCATACCACCTGAGGCAATGACAGGTGGCAGCATGAGATTTTCTTCGCAGGTGAGCGCAGAAAATATGCCGCGCTCTTCAGGGCAATAGCCCAAACCTAACTTGGCAATTTCATGTGTTGGCCAATTGACTGTTTCTTGGTTGTCAATGATGACCGAGCCGGTTCTGCGGCCCACCAAGCCCAAGATGGATTTAACAGTGGTAGTGCGTCCGGCGCCATTTCGACCTAGCAAGGTGACAACCTCACCATGGTTCACAGTGAGATCAACACCATGCAAGATATGCGACTCACCATAGTAGGCATGCAGTTGGCTGATGCGCAAGAACTCCGTGGAATTAGCCATGGGCGCCTTCCAACTCGTTGTCTGCTGTTCCCATATAAGCTTCCAAAACTTGTGGATTCTTGGAAACTGTTTCGTAGGGGCCTTCGGCAATGATTTGGCCACGTTGCAACACACTGATGGTGTCGGCAATGCTGGCGACCACATTCATGTTGTGCTCCACCATCAAAATGGTGCGGTTGGCGCCTACTTTTTTAATCAACTGAGTGACACGGTCTACATCTTCATGGCCCATGCCTTGTGTAGGCTCGTCCAACAACATGAGTTCGGGGTTCATGGCCAAGGTGGTTGCAATTTCCAAGGCGCGCTTTCTGCCATAAGGCAACTCCACAGCGGTCAAGTTGGCCATGCTTGCAAGGTCGACCTCTTCTAACAAGCTCATGGCTTTGTCGTTTAAACGATTCAAGATGCGCTCGGAGCGCCAAAAGTGCATGGACGTGCCAGTGGCTCGTTGCAAAGCAATGCGCACGTTTTCCATCACAGTGAGATTGGGAAATGTGGCCGAAATTTGGAAAGAGCGAACAATGCCTTCACGGGCAATTTGCGCTGGCTTACTTTGGGTAATGTCCTTGCCATTGAACAAAATTTGACCACTGGTGGGAATGTGAAATTTGGTCAGCAAATTGAAAACAGTGGTTTTGCCAGCACCATTAGGGCCGATCAAGGCATGGATCTGGCCTCGCTTGACGCTGAGGTTAACGCCACTGACGGCGACAAAGCCCTTGAACTCTTTCACAAGTTCATTGGTTTTCAAAATGAAATCATCAGACATGAAGCTTGGCACCGAATTCTAGAAAACGCACACAGCAAGATGGCTGTGGCCTCAACGACGCTCATTGTGCGTTATGGAGCGCTGTAACAAGACTATGGTTATCCCCAATTCCGAGTCGCGAATGTGAAGAGATTGGCATTTAACTTAAAACCATACCGCCATCGACGTGGATAGACTGGTCCGCATTGATGTCATTCCTGATCGGTCAACCTGTTTAAGTTGCGTCGGTTACCAGCGCTGCATCAACCAGTCTGACGCGTTGGTCAATGTAGTAGCCACCGTACTCGGTGTACTTTAAAACAGCACAGCCGCATTGTTGGCAGCCATACACATCGGCGCGGTTGTAGGGGAAATAGTTCAAGGCAATGGGCGCCTCTGGTGAGTCATAACGCGTGCCGTTGGGGTGAAACTCTTCGAAGCTCAGCTCAGACTCACCATCCGCCAACTCGCGGCGCAATGTGCCCTCAAGTTTCAACTGCTTGGATGGCCAGCGATCATCGCTGACACTTTCCCAGCCTTTGCAAATTTTGAGTGAGCAAGCGCATTGATCCAAAGCCTGCTTTGCACACGCTTGAAGTTGCTTAGAATTGAGTGGAATGTTAGGTTTGTGCGCCATGCTCAGATCTTACTGCGCTTGAAAATCAAAAAAATTAGCTGACAGGCATCTTTATTGCATGAGTATCATAGGATACTCAAATATTGCACCAAATTAGAACTTCACACATGACCTGGTCTTTGCTTGCTCGAGAATCCAATGGCACTTTAGGTGTCGCAATTGCTTCGCGATTTTTTGCGGTGGGGTCCTTGTGCGTTCACACCCAACGCGGCGTTGGCGCGTTGTCTACCCAAGCCCTCATGAACCCCTTGCTCGGCCCACTGGGTATGAAGCTTATGCAAAGCGGTAAGGCCATGCAACAAGTAATGCAAGATTTATTGCAGACCGATGCGGGCAGTGAGCAAAGACAAGTCCATTTATTGCCCATGCAGGGCGAGGCAGTTGCGCATACCGGAAAAGCTTGTATCGACTGGTGTGGCCATGTTTCAGGCCAAGATTTCAGCATTGCAGGCAATATGCTGGCAGGTCCTCAAGTTCTGGCAGAAACAGCCAAGGTGTTTCAAGCTACTCAGGGCATGCCTCTGGCAGAGCGGCTCATTTTGGCCATGCAAGCTGGGGAAGACGCTGGCGGTGACAAACGTGGCAAACAATCTGCCGCGCTCAGAATTCATGCTGACGAAGACTACCTCCAGCTCGATCTTCGTGTCGATGATCACGAAGATCCTCTTTTGGAACTCAAGCGCTTGTATGACAAAAGTTTAGAGCGCTTTCAACCGTTTTTAAGTTGCCTGCCTGGAAGACACAATCCGGTAGGCCTGATAGATCGCAGCCTCATTGAAGCTCAAATTGAACGCTTTAATCAAGCTCGACTCCAACCATGACCAGCCCTGAACATACGGCCAACGTCCTTCAAGTCAAGGATTTGATCACCACCTTCGACACCGATGCGGGTGAGCTGACAGCGGTAGATGGCGTCAGTTTCAGTGTGGCTGCAGGTCAAACCTTGGCCATTGTGGGCGAGTCGGGTTGCGGCAAAAGTGTCACCTCCTTGTCCATCATGGGCCTCTTGGCCAAGCCAGCTGGCAGTGTTCGAAGCGGCTCCATTCAATTTGAAGGTCAAGAATTGGTGGGCGCGCCAGCCAGTCAGCTGCAAAATTTACGCGGCAATCGAATGGCCATGATTTTTCAAGAACCCATGACCTCTCTTAACCCCGCTTTCACGGTGGGTGAGCAAATTGTGGAAGGCCTCATGCGGCATCTTCCGCTAGACAGAACACAAGCCACACAGCGCGCTTTGGAAATGCTCCAAAAAGTTCGAATTCCAGCGCCAGAGAAAAGACTCGACGACTATCCGCACCAATTGTCGGGCGGCATGCGGCAGAGAGTCATGATTGCCATGGCCCTTTCCTGCAATCCCAAATTACTGATTGCAGACGAACCCACCACGGCCCTGGACGTGACCATTCAAGCGCAAATTCTAGATTTGATGCGCACTTTGCAAGATGAAACGCAAACAGCCATTGTGCTTATCACACACGATTTGGGTGTTGTGGCTGAAGTGGCAGATCATGTGGTGGTCATGTATGCCGGCCAAGTGGTTGAGCAAGCTCCGGTGCAAGCCTTGTTCGACACACCACAGCATCCATATACTGTGGGACTTCTTGGCTCCATTCCAAGCCTGGATGAAGTGCAAGGCAGGCTAGCCTCCATTGAAGGACAGGTGCCCAATCCTTTGAACCGTCCGACGGGTTGCTCTTTTGCAGAACGTTGCCCATTCGCGCAAGCGGTTTGTCAGACAGAAAAACCCAAACTCACTGAGCTAACACCTGGACATTGGAGCGCCTGTTTGCGGGCGCCCCTCAAAGCAGAAACATTGATGCCCTATGTCACCCATTGAGACACCTCTGCTCCAGGTTCAAGGACTGGTCAAACATTTCCCAGTCAATGCGGGATGGTTTGGACGCAGCCCCAACAAGGTGCGCGCAGTGGATGGCATCGACATCCATTTGAGCGCTGGCGAAACTTTAGGTGTTGTGGGCGAGTCAGGCTGCGGCAAGTCCACTCTGGGTAGGCTGGTGCTTCGACTCATAGAACCCACCCAAGGGCGAGTGGTCTTTGCGGGCCAAGATTTGTGCGGCCTGTCTGCAGATCAATTGCGCTCACAGCGCAAAGAAATGCAAATCATTTTCCAAGACCCATTCTCGTCTCTCAATCCGCGCATGACGGTGTTTCAATGTTTAAGTGAGCCTTTAAAACTGCACAATCTGCATACAGGGCGTCACCCCGAACGAGTACAAGAATTGTTAAAGCTTGTCGGCTTGGCGCCTGAACATGCACAGCGTTATCCGCATGAGTTTTCAGGTGGTCAAAGACAGCGCATTGGTATCGCACGTGCTTTGGCAGTTGAACCTAAATTGATTGTCTGCGATGAAGCCGTTTCAGCATTGGATGTTTCAGTACAAGCCCAAGTTGTGAACTTGCTACAAGACTTACAAAGGCGCTTTGGCTTGGCCTATTTGTTCATTGCTCACGACTTAGCTGTTGTGAAACACATTGCCGACCGTGTGGCCGTGATGTACCTGGGACGGGTGGTAGAACTGGCAGAAAAGCACCAACTCTTTTTGCAACCACGTCACCCCTACACCCAAGCCCTCTTAAGCGCGATTCCCAGACCGAATCCCGGCATCAAGAAACAACGCACTCTTTTGGGCGGCGATGTGCCCAGCCCCATGAATCCCCCGAGTGGTTGCCACTTTCACACTCGTTGCCCGCATGCAACGCAACTGTGTCAAACAACAGAGCCTGCCATTCAATTGAATGGGACGCATCAAATTGCCTGTCACTTCTGGCAAAATTTACCCATTCCCGAATCTGTGATTTTTCAGCCCCAATAGAGCCGTGAAGCCCAGCATCTGAAGTTGTTGCAATCTGCTTTTGTGCAAACCCCCTAGTTTTTTCACTGGAGATATTTCATGAATTTCAAACCTCAAAAGCATTTGCTTTTATCACTATCGCTTTTTATGGCCTTCAGTCAAGGATTGGCCAGCGCCCAAACCTTGCGCATTGGCTTGGCAGAAGACCCTGATGTCCTTGACCCGACCTTAGCGCGAAGCTTTGTCGGTCGAATTGTTTTTTCATCTCTGTGTGACAAGTTGTTTGACATTGACGAGAAATTAAACATTTTGCCCCAACTGGCGTCCAGCTACGAGTGGTCTTCAGATAGCAAAGCACTCACCCTTAAAATTCGACAAGGGGTTACTTTTCACGACGGTGAAAAGCTTGATGCGGCGGCTGTGAAGTTCAACATTGAGCGTCACAAAAATTTACCTGGTTCAAACCGCAGAGGCGAATTGGCACCGATCTCCAGCGTAGATGTGATTGACGCAAACACCGTTCGTTTGAATTTGAGTGCACCTTTTGCACCCCTCTTGGCACAACTGACCGATCGAGCCGGCATGATGGTTTCACCCAAAGCCGCACAAGCTGCAGGCGATAAGTTTGGCTCCAACCCTGTCTGCGCAGGCCCTTTCAAGTTTGCCGAACGCGTAGCACAAGACCGCATCGTGCTTGAAAAGTTTGCCAACTATTGGAACAAAGATGCCATTCATTTCGACAAAGTCATCTACACACCGATTCCTGACGCCACGGTTCGTTTGGCGAATTTAAAATCTGGTCAACTCGACTTCATTGAACGCATGGCGTCCAACGATGTTGAAAACCTGATGAAAGACAAGAAGTACAAAGTCTCTCGCATCACCGAAATTGGCTATCAAGGCATCACCATCAACGTGGGCAAAAGTGAGCAAGCCAAAAAGAATCCTTTAGGCCGCGATGCCAAGGTCCGTGAAGCCTTTGAATTGTCTTTGGACCGACAGGGTTTAGCGCAAGTCGTGATGGACAACGAAGCCTTGGTGGGCAATCAGTGGGTTGCGCCAACCAACTCTTATTACGCCAAGAATGTGCCGATGCCAAAACGGGACATTGAAAAAGCCAAGGCACTGCTCAAAGAAGCTGGCGTTGTCAAACCCAGCTTCACACTCATGACCACCACCGCCTCAGACGCCCAGCGCTTGGCCGTGGTCATCCAAGCCATGACGCGCGATGCTGGCTTTGATGTGAAAATTCAAACCACCGAATTTGCAACGTCTCTGAACATGGCAGACAAAGGTGATTTTGAAGCTTACGTCCTTTCATGGAGCGGTCGCCCTGATCCCGATGGCAACATGTTCAGCTTTCACGGTTGCAAGCAGCCCCTGAATTACGCTGGCTATTGCAGCGCTGAAACAGATGCCCTTTTGAACCAATCACGTGCCGAGCGTGACCCTGTCAAACGCAAAAAAATCATGGAGCAAATTTCTGCGCAAGTTCTGAAAGACCGCCCCGTGATTTATCTTTACCACCGCAATTGGCTGTGGGCCTACAACGGCAAATTGGCAGGTGTGCGCAATATTCCTGATGGTCTCTTGCGTGTTTCAGGTCTGAAAATGGCGCCATGACAAGCTACCTGGTCAAACGCTTACTGTCTGTTCTACCTACGCTGCTGTTGGTGTCGATGCTTATTTTCGGGCTGCAGCAATTGCTGCCCGGCGACCCCGCCAAAATTTTAGCGGGAGAGGAGCAAGACCCCAATGTGGTGGCCTACCTCACAGCCAAGTTGCATTTGGATGAACCTTTGCCTGTGCGCTACGGCTATTGGATCGCTGGCGTAGTGCAAGGTGATTTGGGCGAATCGGTCAGAACTCAATTACCTGTTCTGTCTTTGATTTTGCAAAAGTTACCCGTCACAGCAGAGTTGGCGTTTTTGGCCATGTGTGTTGCAGTTCTCATCGGCATTCCTGCAGGCATTGCGTCGGCTGTAGGTCGCGGCACCGTTTGGGATTATGTTGCCAATGTGTTTGCACTTTGGGGCTTGTCAACGCCTAACTTCTGGTTGGGCATATTGATGATCATGCTGTTCTCAGTTCACCTGGGTTGGCTGCCCGCATCTGGGTTTGTAAGCCCCACAGAAGACTTAATGGGCAATTTGGCAAGCATGGCCATGCCTGCATTTGTTCTGGGCAATGCCATTGCTGCTGTGCTCATGCGCCACACCCGCAGTGCCATGCTGCAAGTGATGCAGTCTGACTATGTTCGCACGGCACGCGCCAAGGGGCTAGACGAGCGAACTGTCATTCTGAAACACGCGCTTCGAAATGCCTTAACACCCATCATTACTTTAGGCGCTTTGGAATTCGGAACTCTTTTGTCGGGAGCCGTCTTAACTGAACAAGTCTTTACCATCCCTGGTTT
>CANHXV010000102.1 GCA_947464665.1 Comamonadaceae bacterium | reverse complement strand
TTCTGTTTCCTTTGGGGGATTGAACCACTCGTTGATCCAAACCACTTTGGTCTTCACTTTAGGGTTGACAGATTGCGCACCCATTGTGAAGGTGTTGATGTTGCGAATGACTTCAGGAATTGGAATCGAAGCCACCACACCCAAGGTGTTGGTTTTGGTCATCTTGCCCGCAATCACCCCAGCCATGTAAGCACCTTCATAGGTACGGCTGTCGTAGGTGCGCATGTTGTCGGCTGTTTTGTAACCCGTGGCGTGCTCAAACTTGATTTCTTTGTTGTCTGCAGCCACTTTGAGCATGGGATCCATGTAACCAAATGTGGTGCCGAAGATCACTTTATTACCTTGGCTGGCCAAGTCGCGGAAGTTGCGCTCGGCATCGGCGCTTTCTGGCACTTTTTCAACAAAAGTGGTGACGATCTTGTCGCCGAATTGTTTTTCAAGTTCTTTGCGCGCGTTGTCGTGTGCAAATGTCCAACCGCCGTCGCCCACTGGGCCAACATAGACAAAGGCCACCTTAAGGGGTTCAGCTTTAGGTGCTGCGGCAGGTTTAGCTTCTTCTTTTTTGCCACAGGCTACGAGGGCGGCTGCAGCGACCAAAGAAATGGCGGCGATTTTGAGAATCGATCGCTTGTTCAGAACTGTCATGAAATTTCCTTTATGGGATGGACTGGGTTTGACGAAAAAAACATTATGAACTGGGATGAAAAGGTTTGCCTAGTGATGCCGGCATATTGACCCGAATCCATACAGGATTTCGTGAGATCATGGCCAAAACCACAACGGTCGCCAAATAAGGCAAGGCGGAAAGAAACTGGCTGGGCACTTGCACACCCAAGCCTTGTAAATGAAACTGGAGCATGGTCACCCCGCCAAACAGGTAAGCACCAAGCAATATTCGCGCCGGTCGCCAGGTTGCAAACGTGGTCAAAGCCAATGCAATCCAGCCTTTACCGGCCACCATGCCTTCAACCCACAAGGGCGTGTAGACAACCGAGATGTAGGCACCCGACAAACCGCACAAAGCACCGCCCACCATCACGGCCAAGAAACGAATTCGGCGGACTGAATAACCGAGAGCATGCGCTGATTCGGGAGACTCACCAACGGAACGCAGCACCAAACCTGTGCGAGTTTTGTAAAAAAACCAAATGAGTGCCATGACAAAAGCAATCACCCCGTAAACAAGCGGGTGTTGTTTGAAGAAAGCGGCACCTAAAAGGGGAATGTCTGCCAAAAATGGGATTTCAAATTGAAGCCGTGGTGGCAGTTTTTCTTGCACGTACGAAATACCAACAAAAGCTGAAAAGCCAACCCCAAACAAACTCAATGCCAAACCTGTGGCGTACTGGTTGGTACCAAGGTAGATGACCATGACACCAAAAATGGCACCCAATAAGGCGCCAGCCCCCATGCCTGCTAGGAAGCCTAACAGGTCGCTGCCGGTGTGCACCACTGCAGCAAAACCAGCAATGGCTGCGCACAACATCATGCCCTCGGCTCCCAAGTTAACGACGCCAACTTTTTCATTGATGAGCAAACCCAAGGCGGCAATCGCCAGCACAGTGCCTGCATTCAAAGTAGCCGCTATGAGCAATGCATACGATTCCATCAGGCCCTCCCACTTTGCCAACGCAATCGGTATGCCATCAAGGTGTCGCACGCCAACAAGCTAAACAACAACAAGCCCTGAAAAACACCCGTGATGGACTTGGGCAGACCCATACGCGATTGAGCTAACTCGCCGCCAATGTAGAACATGCTCATCAGGATGGCAGAGAAAACAATGCCTATCGGATGCAAGCGCCCCACGTAGGCCACGATGATGGCCGCAAATCCATAGCCCGAGGGTATGTAAGGTGTGAGCTGCCCGATCGGCCCTGCCACTTCCAAAGCACCTGCAAGGCCAGCTGCCCCACCAGAGGTGAGCAGTGCCAACCACAAGGCCTTGCGTGAAGAAAACCCCGCATAGCGCGCGGCAGATGGGGCCAAGCCCCCCACCTGCTGCGCAAAGCCAGAGCGAGTTCGAAATAAAAAGACCCAAACCGCGGCAACACCTGTCAAAGCCAATATCAGCCCCACAGAAACACGTGAGCCACTCATGAGGCGAGGTATTTGGGTCACTGCTTCAAAAGTTTTGGTTTGTGGAAAGTTGTACCCAGCAGGATCTTTCCAGGGGCCATACACCAAATACCCCAACACCATGTCGGCCACATACACCAACATCAAGCTGACCAAAATTTCGTTGGCGTGAAATTGATCGCGCAACCAAGCCGTGATACCAGCCCAAAACATACCCCCAGCAACGCCAGCTAAAACGACGACCACCACAATCCAGCGGCCGGCTTCTTTGTCGGCTAACAAAGCTACACCCCCAGCTGCTACAGCGCCAATGACAAACTGCCCTTCTGCACCAATGTTCCAAACATTGGATCGAAAACAAACAGCCAAGCCCAAAGCAATGACCAACAGTGGCGTGGCCTTCACCATGAGTTCGCCCAAGGCATAGGCAGACTTCACAGGCTCCCAAAAAAACATTTGAAGACCGCGTAAAGGATCTTTGCCCAACAAGACAAACAAGCCAATTCCTAAGGCCACTGTGATGAGTAAGGCCAAAACAGGCGAGGCATAGCGCCAAAATTCTGAGGCCTGGGGTCGCAATTCAAGTTTCAGCATGCGGCTCCCACAGACCACTCATCCATTCGCCAATTTGGGCCACAGTGGCATCTTTGCGCTGAATGGAGGGAGAGAGTTTGCCATTGGCCATGACATACAAGCGATCGGAAATTTCAAATAACTCGTCTAACTCTTCACTGACCACCAGCAATGCACAGCCTGCGTCACGAAGGGCCAAAAGTTCACTTCGAATTTGAGCTGCAGCACCCACATCGACACCCCAGGTTGGCTGCGACACCAACAGCACTTTAGGTTGGGCATCAATCTCTCGACCCACAATGAATTTTTGCAAATTACCACCCGACAAAGATTGTGCAGGCGCTTGAGGCCCATTGGCTTTGACGTTAAATTGTTGAATGATTTTTTGCGCTTGCGCTTGAAGTACCTGCATGTCAATCCAGCCACTGGGAGACATTGCCTCACTTCGCGTGAGCAACATGTTGTGTGACAAACTGAGCGAAGGCACCGCGCCTCGTCCCAAACGCTCTTCTGGTACAAAATGCAAACCCGCTTGGCGGCGTTGATGGGGTCCAACTCGACCTACGGCCTCACCATCCAAATGCACTGAGTCTGCTGCAGCCCTTGTGTCTTCACCCGACAATGCGTAAAGGAGTTCACGCTGCCCGTTGCCAGACACACCTGCAATGCCCACCACCTCGCCTGCGCAAACTTGCAAATTGATGTCCACCAAGTTGACCCCAAATTGATCTTCTTTGTGCAAAGACAAATGACGCGCTTCAAACAAGACCGCACCTGGCGTTCGATCTTGGTGCTTCAAGGCTGGCGGTTCTGCACCAATCATCATGCGGCTGAGCGAAGCATTAGACTCCTCTCGAGGATCACAAACACCCGTGACTTCGCCGCCACGAAGCACAGTGCAAGCCGAACACAGTTCGCGAATTTCATGCAGCTTGTGACTGATGTAGAGCAAGCTACAACCCTGGCTGACCAGCTTTTTCAAAACCACAAACAACTTGTCAACGGCTTGAGGTGTGAGCACGGAAGTAGGCTCATCCAAAATGAGCAACTGAGGCTCGGTGAGCAAGGCGCGAATAATTTCTACCCGCTGCATCTCACCCACACTCAAGGTGTGGACCGGCCGAGAGGGGTCGATGTCAAGACCATACTCTGTCGCCTTGGCACTGATTCGCTCTGTGACTTGCGCCAAACTCAAGGTTCGATCCAAACCCAACCAAACGTTTTCAGCCACACTGAGTGTGTCAAACAAACTGAAGTGTTGAAACACCATGCTGATACCCAACGCACGGGCTTGCTGAGGATTGCGAATTTGAACGGATTGACCGTTGTATTGAACAGCGCCTTCATCTGGCTTGACAGCGCCATAGATGATTTTCATGAGGGTGGATTTGCCAGCACCGTTCTCGCCTAAAACCGCATGCGCCTCGCCAGACTTGACAGACAAAGAGACAGAACGATTGGCCACCACACCAGGGTAGCGCTTGGTGATGTTCGAAAGTGACAGGCGCAATGGCTCGTTGGACTGCATGAATTTCTCAAAGTTCGACAAATTCTATCGAGCTTTGAGACGACTTCTCATCGCAAAAAGGCAAATGTCTCTAAATACCTGCCAAAGACTGCAGTCCGCTTGGATCTAAGAGGTTTAAAACCCGACCACCGCCACTGATCAGTTTGCGATCCCGCAAGTGCTTCAGCACCCTAGAGAAGGTTTCGGGGGCAATGCCCAACTGGGCTGCGATCAATCGCTTTCGATCATGCAAGATCACCGCCAAACGTCCCTGTGCATCGGCAGGCTCTGCATGGCGCAAAAGCCACTCGGCAAAGCGTGAGTCAGCGTCTTTGGCCAATCGGCTGACGGCTACTTCAATTTGCTGCCTTTGAGCTTTCGCCAAATCAAGCACCAAGGTATGCACAGGTTCGGGTAAACTTTTCAGATGGCTTCTGAACTGACTCAAAGACATGTTTTGAATCGTGACCAAGCTTTCAGCCACGACATCTACGGCATGCGGTAAGCCCAACATGGCCGCGGCAGCCTCCAGCCAAAACGGACCTTCAACAGTTCCCAATTGATGGACCAGCTCACCGTCCTCGATCACGCCAAATGCCACTCGACCTGTCAGCAGGTGTATGGCCTTGTTGGCAGCCTGCCCTCGACGCAACAACACCGCACCACAAGCTACTTTTTCTGCTTGGGCAAGTGCAGGGTTCTGAACACGATTCAACATGGGCACCAATTTGCCAGAGGCTTGGCCCGCCCGCGTTGACGAAAATCAATACTTTGTCACATCACCAAAATGGCTCGGAAGTCATTTACATTGGTATGCGTTGGCCCAGAGAACACCAAATCGTTCAAGGCTTGAAAGTAGCCGTAGGCATCATTGCAAGCCAGGTGCTCGTCCAAGCTTAAGCCAGAGTGAGCACCCCTGGACAAGGTATCGGGCGTGACCAGCGCGCCAGCGTTGTCTTCGATACCGTCTATGCCGTCTGTGTCTGCTGCGAGGGCCCAGACATTTTCTTGACCCTGTAGTGCTTGTGCCAGGCCCATGCAAAACTCTCCTGCTCTGCCGCCTCGACCTTCGCGTTTTTTAGAATCTGTTTTCGTGGCTCGAATGGTGACCGTGGTTTCTCCGCCGCTCAAAATGACGCAGGGCTTGAGAAAGGGGCCTTGCCCTTTTGCAGTGGCACGCGCAATGGCGGCATGGACCTTGCCAACCTCGCGCGACTCACCTTCCATTTCGTCGCTCAAAATGTAAGTGCGCAGTCCTTTGGACTCTGCCCAGTTGGCAGCCGCCATCAAAGATTGTTGAGGGGTTGCTATGAGATGCACCGTGCTGCGATGAAAAGCTGCATCGCCCTGTTTAGGTGATTCCCATTTTGAATTCTGCAGGGCCGTCAACACATCGTTTGAAATGTCAATTTGATACCGTTTCAAAATTTGAAGCGCGTCTGCACAGGTCGTGGCATCGGGCACTGTCGGGCCACTGGCAATGACAGAGGGGTCATCACCGGGGACATCACTGATGGCCAGAGTGACCACTAGCGCAGGCGCGCAAGCAGCCGCCAAACGCCCGCCTTTGATGCGAGACAAATGCTTGCGAACGCAGTTCATTTCACCAATGTTGGCGCCGCTTTTAAGCAAGGCCTGGTTAATGGCTTGTTTCTCAGCCAAGCTCAAACCATTGGCTGGCAAGGTCAGCAAAGCAGAACCTCCACCCGAAATAAGGCACAGCACTAAATCGTCTGAGGTCAGGCCTTGGGTCAGCGACAAAATTTCTTCGGCTGCAGCCAAAACAGCCGCATCGGGCACAGGGTGTGATGCTTCAACAATTTTCAAGCGCTCAGGCACGCCTTCTGGCCTAGAAGGTGTATGGCCGTAGCGCGTGACAACCATGCCCGACAAGGGCGCATCTGACGGCCACAAGGCCTCCACCGCGTGGGCCATGGCGCCGGCCGCTTTGCCGGCACCCAGCACCAAGGTTCGGCCCTTTGGCGGCTTGGGCAAAAAATGAGGCGTGTTGTGAAGCGGCAGTGCCCGTTGTACGGCCTGATCAAACAATTGTCTGAGAAAGGCTCGGGGATTTTGTTGAATGTCGCTGTGCAAGTCAGGATTAGAAGTCATGATGTCAGAGTGTAGTGCCTGCCATGGGCCCCAGCAATTTCTTCGTGCAAAATCATCGCCTATGACCACCCTGCTCATTCACAACGCCCACACCCTTGCCACCCTCAATGATGCTGGCGATGAACTTCGCAATGCTTCGGTCTTTGTCAGAGACAACTGCATTGAGGCCATCGGCCCAGCGGTCCACTTGCCTCAAACTGCCGATTGCGTGATCCATGCCGAACACCATGTGGTCATTCCTGGCATGGTCAACACGCACCATCACATGTCACAAAGCTTGACGCGCGCCATACCGGGCGTGCAAAACGCCGAGCTTTTCAGCTGGCTCACAGGCCTTTACCCTATTTGGGCTGGCCTGCAACCGGACATGATTTACGCCAGCACCCAAACCGCCATGGCTGAATTGTTATTGTCGGGATGCACCACAAGCAGTGACCACTTGTACATCTACCCCAATGGCGTGAAGCTAGACGATTGCATTGCGGCAGCACAAGAAATCGGCATGCGCTTTGTGGCTACCCGGGGCAGCATGAGCGTGGGCCAATCCAAGGGGGGCTTGCCACCCGACCGGGTGGTGGAACAAGAAAATGCCATCCTCAAAGACACACAGCGATTGATTGAGCGCTACCACGACGCATCGCATGGCGCTATGACTCAAGTGGCCGTGGCTCCCTGCTCTCCCTTCAGTGTCAGCCAAGACCTCATGCGCTTGTCGGCAGAGATGGCCAGGCACTATGGTGTGAGGCTGCATACCCACTTGGCAGAAAATGACCATGACATTGCCTACAGTTTGGAAAAATTCAATCGCACACCCACGCAATACGCAGAAGACCTAGG
>CANHXV010000101.1 GCA_947464665.1 Comamonadaceae bacterium | reverse complement strand
TATGGCTGCGCGCCCTCCCCCAGTTTGAAGTTTTCTACCAACACCGCTTTGTGGAAAAAACAAGAAGAAGACATGGACCTGAATTGCGGTGAGATTGTTGACAACGGCGTGAGCGTTGCCGACATGGGTCAGCGCATTTTTGACATGATTTTAAAAGCAGCCTCTGGCGAACCTACCAAAAGCGAACAACATGGCTACGGACAAAATGAGTTTGTGCCTTGGCAAGTTGGCGCGGTCATGTAAAGGAAGTTCTACCATGAGTCAATGCATTCCTGCCGCACAACTGCGGCAACAAATTAGCCGCATCATTCAAATGGCCGGCAGTGAAGTAGCCGAGGCCGAACAAGTTGCCACCAACTTGGTCATGGCCAATTTAAGTGGTCACGACTCGCATGGTGTAGGCATGGTGCCACGCTACGTCGACGCGGTGCTTGAAGGCGGCCTCAGCCCCAACACGGGCGTCAAAGTGGTACTCGACACCGGCCCACTGCTCAACTTAGACGGCCAACGTGGCTACGGGCAAATCACGGGCGTGCAAGCTATGCAAATGGGCATTGAACGCGCCAAACAACATGGCGTGTGCACTGTGGCACTTAGCCGCTCGCATCACCTCGGTCGCATTGGTCACTTTGCAGAAATGGCTGTCGCGCAAGGTTTGGTATCGTTGCATTTTGTCAATGTGTTGTCGCGTCCGGTGGTCGCCCCTTTTGGCGGTGGCGATGGCCGCTTTGGCACCAACCCTTGTTGCATTGGCGTGCCCATGGGCAATCGCCCGCCCTTCGTGCTCGACTTTGCCACCAGCCGCGTGGCGCAAGGCAAGATGCGTGTCGCGCACAACAAAGGCGAGCAAGTGCCCGATGGTTATTTGATCGATGAAAAAGGTCATCCCACCAACGATCCTGGCGTGGTGGTGGTGCCGCAAGCCAATGGCATGTTTGGTGCCCTCATGACCTTTGGTGAGCACAAAGGTTTTGGCATGGCCATGGCTTGTGAGTTGTTGGGTGGCGCCCTCACTGGCGGGGACACATGGCATCGCGAAGCCGATCACAAGCGTGCCGTCTTGAATGGCATGCTCGTCATGCTCATTGACCCTGTTCGCTTGGGCACACAAGCGTCCTTTGAAAAAGAAGCCTTGGCCTTTGAAGATTGGCTGCGGCAAAGTCCTGATGCGCCAGGCACTTCAGGCGTGCTCACAGCCGGTGAACCGGAACGGGCCGCGCGCACCGATCGTGAGCGGAATGGCATTTGGGTCGACGACGCCACTTGGGCCGAAATTCAGTCTTCTGAAGAAAAGTTGAAAAATCGCCATGGCTGAAATCAAGCTCGCGCGCGCCACAGTTTCTCAAATTCCAAAGTCTGTCAAAACGCCGGTCTACGCTTCAACTTCTTTCCAGCCGGGTGTGCTGCATTTAGGTTTAGGTGCGTTTCACCGCGCGCACCAAGCCATGGTGTTTGATCAATTGCTGCGCGATGGCGATATGCGCTGGGGCATTCATGGCGTGGGCATGACCCAACCTGGCTTGGTCAACAAACTGCGTGCGCAAGATGGTTTGTATGCTGTGCGCATTGCAGGCGCCAGTGGCCTTGAATGGCAGGTGCCTGGTGCGCTCTGGCAAACCAGTGTGGCCACCACCGAGCGTCAAAATGTCCTGCACGCCATTGCCGCCAAAAGCACGCGCTGGATCACACTCACCGTGACAGAAAAAGGCTACACACCCGCCTTGGCGCAACTGCTGATTGAAGGCTTGCGTTTGCGTCAGGCAGCAGGACAAGCTGGCCTGACCATCGCCTCGTGTGACAACTTGCAAGGCAATGGCCACAAACTCAAAGCCCTCATCCGTGCCACAGCCGGCCCTCAAGATGAGGAGTTAATGAAGTGGATGGATGCCCATTGTGCTTTCCCTTGCAGCATGGTCGATCGCATCGTGCCTGCTGCCACCGAGGAAGTTGCAGCCGCCGCCAAACAAGCACTGGGCATGCAAGACGAATGTGCTCTGAGCACCGAAACATTTTGGGAATGGGTCATTGAAGACAATTTTGTTGACCCCAGCGATGCCGCGCTTTTAAGCAAGTGCGGCGTTCGCGTCACCTCGCAAGTGCACAACTACGAAGAGGCCAAGTTGCGCATGCTAAACGGCAGCCATTCGGCCATGGCCCTCATGGGTGCGGTCACTGGCCGGGCCTACATTGCAGACTGCATTGGCACTGATCACATTCGGAAGTTTGTTGACCGCCTCATGACGCGTGAAGTGGCACCCCACTTAAGTCGCACCGATTGGGCCGAGTACCGCGATGCGCTCATTCAGCGTTTTGGCAATCCTTATTTGAAACACAGCGTTCACCAAATTGCCACAGACAGTTCGCAAAAAATACCGCAGCGCTGGCCGCCTTCTGTGCTGGGCCAAATAGACAAGGGTAAATCGTTTGAACACCATGCTTTAGCCGCCGCTGTTTTTTTGCGCTACACCTTAGGTCTAGACGAAAAAGGCCATGCTTACGCTTTGAACGATCCGCAAGCAGAAAGCTTGAAGGCCATTGGCGCTGCACAAGTAACCACACCCGAAGCATGCGTTCAGGCATTGCTCAGTCGCCAAGACTTGTGGGGCACCGTGTTGCCGCAGTCAAAAGAATGGTTGGAGCGCGTCACCTATTGGCACCACCGAGTATTGAATTTGGGTGTTGATGGCAGCCTTCAATTTTTTCTATCGCTCGATGCCTAAGTTGTTGACCCACTTTCCAGTCATCCTATGAAAATCACAGCCGCCCGCGTCATTGTTTGCAGCCCTGGTCGCAATTTTGTCACTCTCAAAATAGAAACCGATCAAGGCCTCACAGGCATTGGCGATGCCACCCTGAATGGTCGCGAGTTGTCAGTGGTGAGTTACTTAGAAGAGCACGTCATTCCCTGTTTGATTGGCCGCGATCCACAGCAAATTGAAGATATCTGGCAGTACCTTTATAAAGGTGCTTACTGGCGCAGAGGGCCCGTCACCATGTGCGCCATTGCATCGGTCGACACGGCGCTGTGGGACATCAAAGCCAAAATTGCAGGGCAACCTCTTTACCAATTGCTAGGCGGTAGGAGTCGTACCGCCATCATGTCTTATGCACATGCCACGGGCCGCGACACTGCAGAAACGGTCGACGAAGTGTTGCGGCACAAAGAGATGGGCTACTTGGCCATTCGTGCACAAAGCGGTATTCCCGGTCTCAACAAAGTCTATGGCGTGAGTGGCAACGGCCGCATGTACGAACCTGCCGATGGCCCTTTGCCAGGCGAGCACGATTGGAACTCTGAGAAATATCTGAACCACACGCCCGGCCTGTTTCAAGCGGTTCGGGAAGCCGTTGGGCCAGACACTCATTTACTGCACGATGTGCACCATCGCCTCACGCCCATTGAAGCCGGCCGATTGGGCAAAGCGCTAGAACCCTTCCATTTGTTCTGGCTAGAAGACCCCACGCCCGCAGAAAACCAAGAAGCTTTCAAACTCATACGGCAGCACACCACCACACCTTTGGCAGTGGGTGAGATTTTCAACACCATCTGGGACTGCAAAGATTTGATCGAGCAGCAACTCATTGACTACATTCGCACCACCGTCACCCATGCGGGCGGCATCACACACCTAAGGCGCATAGCCGATTTGGCCAGCCTCTACCAAGTGCGAACCGGTTGCCATGGCGCCACCGACTTGTCACCTGTTTGCATGGGCGCAGCTTTGCACTTTGACACGTGGGTGCCCAACTTTGGCATTCAAGAACACATGGCGCACAGCGAAGAAATGCTGTCTGTGTTTCCGCACGATTGGCGCTTTGAAAAGGGCATGCTGTATTGTGGCGAGTCCCACGGCCATGGTGTGGACATTGATGAAAAACTGGCCGCCAAGTACCCTTACCAACGCGCCTACCTGCCAGTCAACAGGTTGCAGCATGACGGCACTTTGTGGAGTTGGTGATCGCATGCAAAAAGGCACCTCGCGGTGCCTTTTTGCATGCAGCGCTGATTTAAAGCACTCGGGCCAACGAAGCTTGCAGGTTCTCAGAAGGCAAGCGCTTGAAGCCAGAGCGCGCAAAGCGTTGCATGCGGCCCATCATGAAGGCCACCAACAAAGAGGCTGTGACTTGCGCATCCACAGTGGGCGTATCGCTTTGAGGACCCCCTTCGCGCAATGATTGCTTGAAGGCGCTTTCCAGCTTGTCAAACAACAAGTTCATGCGCTCTTGCAGCCGCTCGTTTTCAAACACCAAGGCATCGCCCGTCATGACGCGCGCCATACCGGGGTTCTTTTCTGCAAATTGAAGAATGAGGGCAATGGTGCGAGCCACTTGCGCAGGGCCTGCGGGTTCTCGGTCGGCAATTTGACGCACAAACGCAAACACCGATTGCTCGACAAAATCAATCAGGCCCTCAAACATTTGGGCTTTGCTGGCAAAGTGACGGTACAGCGCCGCTTCGCTCACGCCCAACTTGGCCGATAACGCAGCGGTGGTGATGCGCTCAGCACCCGGCTGCTCCAGCATGCCCGCCAAGGTCTGCAAAATTTGCAGGCGGCGCTCACCTGGCTTAGGACGCTTGCGCGCGGGTGTCTCAGCGGCACCGGATGAATCGTGATCTGGCAAGTTTTCTGAGTTGGTGTCTGTGTTCATGAAAATTCCCTGCTCAATGGCTTCGAATCATGGTGCCGAAAGCTTGATCGGTCAAAATCTCAAGCAGCATGGCATGTGGCACACGGCCGTCAATGATGTGAACAGCGTTGACACCACTTTTGGCGGCATCCAAGGCACCACTGATTTTGGGCAGCATGCCGCCACTGATGGTGCCATCGGCAAACAACTCGTCAATGCGCCGCGCACTCAAATCGGTCAGCAAGTTGCCCGCTTTGTCCAAAACACCTGGGGTGTTGGTCAGAAGCACCAATTTTTCTGCTTTCAGCACACTGGCCAATTTGCCGGCCACCACATCGGCATTGATGTTGTAGCTTTCGTTGTTTTCTCCAAAGCCAATGGGGCTGATAACTGGAATAAAAGCATCGTCTTGCAAGGCTTTCACCACGCTGGGATCAATCGACTCGATGTCGCCCACTTGGCCCACGTCATATTCCTTAGAAGGGTCTGCGTTGTCGACCATCTTGAGTTTCTTAGCCCGAATCAAGCCGCCATCGCGCCCTGTCAAGCCCACCGCTTTACCACCCGCTTGGTTGATCAGGCCCACAATGTCTTGTTGCACTTCACCCGCCAACACCCACTCCACCACTTCCATGGTTTCGGCATCGGTCACGCGCATGCCCTGAATGAATTCGCCTTTTTTGCCCAAGCGGTTCAAGGCAGTTTCAATTTGCGGGCCACCGCCATGCACCACCACAGGGTTCATGCCGACCAATTTCAAGAGCACCACGTCTTCCGCAAAGTCAGCTTGCAAGGCTGGGTCGGTCATGGCATTGCCACCGTACTTGATGACCAATGTTTTGCCATGGAACTTGCGAATGTAGGGCAAGGCTTGCGCCAAGATTTCTGCTTTGTCGCGAGGAGAAATGTGAGCCAAAGAATCGTTGTCAGTCATGATGGGCCGTCAAAGTGGAAACATGCAAGTCAGCACTTGCTCATTGGATGGAAGGCATTCAGAGCCGTATTGTGAACACTTTTAGTGCTTTGTGCCTGCCCAAAGCTTCAGTTCACACAATTTTTGTCAACAGGGCGTCTACGCCAGCTTGCCAAGGTGGCAACTTGAGTTGAAGCGCTTGCTCCAAACGGCTGCAGTTGAGCCGGGAATTGAGGGGGCGCTTGGCTGGCGTGGGGAAATTCGACGTGGGCACCGCCACAAAATCTCTGACCGCATAGTTCAAGCTAGGCTTCAACGCCTTGGCTTTGGCCAACACATATTGCGCATAGTCATACCAAGTGGTTTCGCCGGCCGCGGCCAAATGATAGATGCCAGTCAAAGCTTGCGGTGCTTGAAGGGCAAGTGCCGTGACATCAGCCAGTAAAGCGGCTCCTGTGGGAGCGCCAAACTGGTCATTGATCAAGGTCATGCGTTCACGCTCTTGCGCCAAGCGCAACATGGTCTTGGCAAAATTGCCACCTTCCATGCCATACACCCAACTGGTGCGGAAAATGACATGCCGAGAACCATGGAGAGCGATGCCTTTTTCTCCAGCCAATTTGCTGTGACCGTAGACATTCAAAGGACCTGTAGCATCCGTTTCAAGCCAGGGCGTTTGACCTGCGCCATCAAACACATAGTCGCTCGAGAAGTGAACCAAATAAGCACCAGTGGCAGCACACACTCTCGACAAAGCTTCTGGCGCAAGTTCATTCACCAAAAACGCTGTTGCTGAATCCGATTCGGCTTTGTCGACGGCGGTATAGGCCGCGGCATTGACCACCACATCTGGGCGAAAGGCATGAACCGTCTTAACCAGTCCATCCAAGTTGCTTAAATCACCACAATGCGAGGTGCTGCTTCGATCAAGCGCCAGCAATTCACCCAGGGGCGCTAAGCTGCGCTGCAACTCCCAACCCAATTGGCCGTTTTGACCGAGCAATAAAATTTTCATGCGGTGCTAACGTGGGGGTTCAAGCCGTGTATTGCTTAGATACCCAATCGCGGTAAGCGCCGCTTTGCACATGCGCCACCCATTCGGTGTTTTCCAAATACCAAACCACCGTTTTGCGAATGCCGGTCTCAAAAGTTTCCGCTGGCTTCCAACCCAATTCTGTCTCCAACTTGCGCGCATCAATGGCGTAGCGCCGGTCATGGCCAGGGCGGTCTTTCACATGAGAAATTTGGGTGGCGTAACTGGCTCCATCAGCGCGGGGACGCAGCTCATCGAGCAAAGCACACACCGTTTTCACAATCTCAATGTTGGGCTTTTCGTTCCAGCCGCCCACGTTGTAGGTCTCACCCAGTTGACCTCCCTCAAGTACACGTCGAATGGCGCTGCAGTGGTCTTTCACATACAGCCAATCTCGCACCTGCATGCCATCGCCATACACAGGCAAATTTTTGCCAGCCAAAGCGTTGACAATCATGAGCGGAATGAGCTTTTCAGGGAAGTGCAAAGGGCCATAGTTGTTGCTGCAATTGGTGGTCAACACAGGCAGGCCGTAGGTGTGGTGCCAGGCACGGACCAAATGATCGCTGGCGGCCTTGCTGGCGCTGTAGGGGCTGTTCGGCTCGTACTGATGTTGCTCGGTAAATGCAGGGTCTTGTGGCG
>CANHXV010000100.1 GCA_947464665.1 Comamonadaceae bacterium | reverse complement strand
TCCTGGAGGTCAACCAGGTGTGTGCGTACTTCAATTATTCAAACCGCCTGCTCAATGGCCTGGGCGTGACAACTGAAGGTGATGTGATTGGTTATTACAAAGAGAACAACAAACAGGAGGCCGCATGACACCAGCAGCCTACGCCACGGCCAAGCAGGTCGCCGTGAGCAGCATTCCTGTGATTGACATTGCGCCGCTTGAAAGTGGTGCGCATGCTGACCTGGCCAGCGTGGGTGCACAAATGCGTGCAGCAGTCGAAGACATTGGATTTTTCTACGTTAAAAACCACAGCGTTGACCTGATGCTGATTGAGCAAGTGAACTCCCTGGCGCATCAGTTTTTTGCTCAGCCGCTGGCCTCCAAATTGCAGGTTGAGCCGACGGATCGCCACCGAGGCTACTTAAAAATCGGCGAAGCAAAAATGTACGCCCGTGCCAAGGCTGATTTAAAAGAAAGTTTTATCTGGGGCATGGATGTGGCAGACAGCGATGCCGACTACTTGGCAGGCAACCCCATGATCGGCCCCAACCGCTGGCCTGCCTTCATGCCCGAGCTACGGCCTGCACTCAACGCCTACATGGATGCCTGCCATGTTTGTGCCCAGCGTATCTTGCGCGCGCTGGCAGTCAGTTTGAACGCCGACGAAGACACCTTTGTACGCCGCTTTGCCAAGCCCATTTCACGGGGCGCGCTGGTTTACTACCCTCCCCAGCCACCAGACGCAGGTGAGCAGCAATTTGGCGTGGCGCCGCACACTGACTATGGCGTGATTACCTTGCTGCACCAGGACATGGTGGGCGGCCTGCAGGTGTTTAACCGCCAGCGTGAATGGGTCACCGCACACCCAATTGCGGGCACGCTGGTCATCAACTCGGGCGACTTGTTGGGGCGCTGGTCGAATGATCATTTCAGGTCCAACAGCCACCGTGTGGTCAATTCATCGGGGCGTGAACGGCTGTCAATTGCCATGTTTGTTGACCCGGACTTTGACACACCCATCGTGCCTGTGACGGCACCGAATGAGGCCGCCAAGTATCCCGAGGTCAGTTGTGGCGACTACATTGCTAAGCGGTTTGACAAGTCTTTTGCATACCGTCAAAAAGGCGACCTGAATTCACCCGAATAGCCCCCACACCCATCGCCTGCTTGCTGGTTGGCCTGCAGGCAGCGGCTGACGACATGCTGAAAGGGATACATCAGTTATCAGGATGATCGCAGTTTATTTTGCGTAACGGTACACCGCACAAAACTTGGTACCGTCTGGGTCGCGCAAATACGCGAGGTACATCTTGCCTGACGGCCCTTCGCGCACGCCTGGCGGGTCCTCGCAAGTCACGCCTCCGTTGGCAACACCCGCTGAATGAAAGGCGTCCACCTCTGCCTGCGACTGCATTGTCAGGCCTATCGTCCCACCATTGGCATAGGTGGCAGGTTGCCCGTTGATAGGCGTGATGATGCCCAGCGTGCCAGTAGCACTGCGGTAGTAATACCGACCCTGGCCAGCGACGCCCGGGCCAACCCCCATGACCGCAAACACTGCGTCATAAAATCGCTTTGAAGCCTCAAGGTCATTCACGCCGACCATGATGTGACTGAACATTTTTTGTCTCCTTCAAGGCCTATAACGGGCCGCTTAAGTGTTGATCAAGGGGTGAAAGTAAGCATCAGATGGATCGCCACTTTATACCCCCTGGATGGACATTTTCCAAAAGAGCCCTCTCCCCATCAGGCCACTGAGTTTCTGAGGCACAACGGGCAACTTTCAAAGGGTCTAATTGTTGCACTTAGGAGGGGCTATGCGCTGCTAGGACGTGGCTCACTCCAGAAGTTTGAACAGAATTGAACACAGAAAACCTGTGAGTGTGGACAGGCCAACCAAGTTCGGACTGGCAAGATGAGCGGCTTCGGGCAACATGGCGGCACAGATCATGGTTAGCATGGCACCGGCTGCCAAGCCCTCGACAAATACCAAATAACCATGGGGCACATGTTCGCCGACGTAAGCCCCGATGGCCGCTCCGATCGCAGTCATCAATACCAGCGATGTCCACAGCAGCAAGATCTTGCTGACTTTCATGCCTTGGTTGCGCATCTGAACCGAACTTGACAATGCTTCGGGCAAATTGGAGAGGAACAACCCAGCTATCAAGCTGTAGGGCAAAACGCTTAAGAAAGTAAGTTCAGCGCCACTGGCGGTTTTCAGAGCTATAGACGCCATCAACGCCGTACCAATGACAAAAGACTCGGGTATGCCATCAAGCAAGATACCCAGCCAGATGGCCAGGGCTGCGCCGCTATGGGCACCATGTTGTTGTTTCAGATCGGTCGAGCTGGGCATCTGATGCCCGTGATTGATGGCGGCCATGGCTAAATTTGCCCATTGCTGCTTTTCCTGCAAGAGGACCGAGGCCTGAGACTTGCGTTGATCTAAACGTTGGGTAGCCAAGTCTTTAAGGCCTTTGGCAAACTCGGGAACTTTTTGAATGAGCAATTGATAGTCATTCCGATTTAAGGTCAACAACTCCACATCATCTGCGGCCGTACAGGTCGCGGTATGCGGTGTACCCCCTAAAAAACTGACCTCACCCACAATTTCTCCGCGCCCGAGTTCATCCCGCCCATAGGTATCTGTATCAATGTACAAGCCCCCTTTGCGCACGATGTAAATTAGCTCACTTGGCTCTCCTGGCTTAAAAATAGACTCATGCTGCACAAACAGGCGGGGCTTGAGGTAGCGCATCACGATGTCCATGTGCTCGGGATCGAGCTTGTAAAACAGCGGTATGTTGGCGATTTCGGCAATCACTTGCTTGTGAATACTTGCGCGTTCAACTGATGCTCTGGATATCACATACGCGGTTTTTCGCAGGTAGCCTCCGCGCTGATTGACCAGTTGATCGAGCAACACAAACAACAATCCACCGCAAAAACAGCCTACGATCATGGCTAAAAAATGATGTAACTCAGTGTCTTTAGCGCCTGCATCTGCGCGCATGTAACTGCTAACAGTTGGGGCCACCAGTTCAATCGCAAGCGCCGATAACAAGGCGCCAGCGCCAAAGGCGGCCATGAGTCCCGTCACGCTTTTGGGTATTTTGAAACTAACCCCGACCAATGAGCCAATCAGCAGGGAGATAGCGCTCAAGCCCCCCAAAATAAATGCCCAAACGACATATTGATCCATAGCTATCTCCAAGAGTTTTGTGTCAGAAAGTTCTGCCTTAGGTCAATCAAAAAAAAGAAACCGTTGAAGGCGAGTAGGAAACCTAAGCTAGCGCGTTGACTTTCAAGTGAAGTGCTCATCGTGTTGATCGGCCAATGATATGAACCATCCCCAAAATCACCTTAGCATAAAAAGTACAAAACAGATAGGCGGTCTAAATACCGCTTCCGCCTAAATAACCAATAATCCATGTTCAGTTGTGACATAGATTCACTTTTTCAGTGCAAACTGCCTTGTAGGCGTCATAATCGCCGGCATGCAAAAATCCACTGACATCAAGGCCGTATTTCTGTATGGCCTGACCATCTTCCTAAGTGCCTTCTTACTTTTTCAAGTCCAGCCCATGATGGGCAAGATGATCCTGCCTTGGTTTGGCGGATCAGCTTCCGTCTGGACCACTTGCATGTTGTTTTTCCAAGCTCTGCTGTTGCTAGGGTATCTCTACACCCATTGGGTAGTCAGTCACTTGACACCTGTGCGGCAGAGTCTTCTTCACATGGCCTTGTTGGCCAGTTGCGTGTTTCTACTCCCCATTGCGCCAAGTGAATTTTGGAAACCCACAGGCGCTGAGAACCCCACTTTGCGCATTCTGGGTTTGCTCAGCGCCTCTATTGGCTTGCCCTACATGGTTCTCTCAACAACAGGGCCTCTGATCCAAGCTTGGTTTGCCCGCGAACGCAGCGGCGCTGTCACTTACAGACTGTTTGCACTCTCCAACTTTGGCTCCATGTTGGCCCTATTGGCCTATCCATTTCTGGTCGAACCTTTGTTACCGACGCGTTGGCAGTCTTTGGCATGGTCAGGCTTGTTTGTTCTGTTTGTGCTGGCCTGTGGCAGCTTGGCTTGGCGCGGCAGGCATGCCAAGCCCTTGGCCGAAGAAACGCAAGCTTCAGGTCTTCAAGCCGAGGACAAGGCCTCGACAAACATCAAAGCTGGCCAATTGCTGCTGTGGGTGGCGCTGGCAGCTTGCCCCTCTATTTTGATGGTAGCCGACACCAGTTACCTCACACAAAACATTGCACCCATTCCCTTGCTGTGGATTGCACCTTTGGCACTTTATTTACTGACCTTCATTTTGTGTTTTGAACGACAGGGCTGGTACCAAAGACGTATTTTTTTACCGCTTTTGGTTCTCAGTTTAGGCGCTCTGGCTTATCTGCCGATGCTGGGCTTGTCCGATCTGCCGCTGCTGGTGGCCATGGGCATTAACCTCACAGCATTTTTTGTCGTCTGCATGGTTTGCCATGGTGAACTGGCCTTGCAACAACCCCCCACAAAGCAGCTCACTTTGTATTACTTGATGTTGTCAGTGGGTGGATTTTTGGGTGGCTTTTTTGTAGGTGTCATCGCGCCTTATGCCTTTGATGGCCATTACGAGTTGTCTGTAGCGGTGATTCTGAGTGGCATCGTTGTCAGTCTGTCACTTTGGCGCTCGTGGCCAGCCATTTCACAGGGCTTAGGTCGGTCTGTATTTGCGATTGGCAGCTCTCTGGCACTGCTTGTACTCACGACAGTTTGCGTGAATGATCACATGAAAGAGGCGGATGGCGTGGAAATGAAAGGCCGAAATTTCTACGGCAGCCTAAGGGTATTTTCATTTCCTTTTGACGGATACCGCAGCATGCTTCATGGGCAAATCGTGCATGGCAAACAGTTCTTAGCACCTGAGCGTGCATTGGAACCCACCACTTATTACAACGCCGATGCGGGCGCTGGCCTTGCTATCACCACCCAAATGACCAAGGGTCCTGTTCGAGTGGGTGTGATTGGTTTGGGGGTGGGTACCTTGGCCGGGTATGGCAGGCAAGGAGACTCTTACCGAATTTATGAAATCGATCCGCTCGTGATTGGCATGGCACAAAATAACTTCAGCTTTTTGTCAAAGACTTTGGCTCAAACTGAACTTGTGTTGGGTGATGCCAGGCTTCAACTCGAAGCTGAATCGCCTCAGCAATTTGACGTTTTGGTAGTCGATGCATTTTCAGGTGATTCAGTGCCTGTGCACTTGCTCACTCGCGAGGCCTTTGAACAATATGCAAGGCATCTAAAGTCTAATGGCGTGATTGCAGTCCATATCACCAACCGATTTTTAGACCTTCAACCTGTTATACACACTGCGGCACAAAAACTGGGCTTCACAGCCCGGCTCATTGATCACCCTGGTGACGATGGTCGATTGGTTTACCCTTCGAGGTGGGCCTTGCTGGCAAAGGACCCGCAATGGTTTGAGCAAATTGCTTTGAAGGAAGCAACAAAACTAAGCACTCAAGCTGGGTTTGCCCCTTGGACCGACGACTACAGCAGCTTGTTTTCCGTTGTGAAATGATTGATGTCTAAGTCTCTAGAAACCGATGTCCTGATTGCAGGCGGTGGGCCGTTTGGCCTCATGTTGGCAAACGAGTTAGGACGAAGGCACATCAAGTGCCTGTTGGTCGACCCCAAAGCCAGCACGGCCTTCAACCCACAAGCCAATGCCACGCAAGCGCGCACCATGGAGCATTTTCGGCGACTTGGATTTGCGCAAGAAATTCGCTCGCAAGGTCTGCCGCCCCATCACCCAACAGACATCACCTACCTCACCCGCTTTAGCGGCATTGAGTTAGCCAGACTGAGATTGCCCACCGCAGCGGCTGCACCCCAAGCCATTAAAGCCATGTCGGGTTCATGGAGTGCTGCTGAATTGCCGCACCGGGTCTCCCAAAAATTTGTAGAGGTCACGCTGCGCCAGCATGCCGAAAAATGGACGTGCAACGACATTCGGTATGGCTGGAAGCTAGCATCATTCACTGATGAAAGTCTCTCAGTGGACAACACAGGAGCAGTTGCATCAAGCCATCCGATTCAGGCCAGCATTCAAAAAGTCAATTCGACTGAGTCAGCTTCTCTTGAAGTCAGGGCCAAGTACTTAATCGGCGCCGATGGTGCCAGAAGTTTTGTGCGCCATGAACTTGGCATTGCTTGGGGTGGCACCACAGGTTTCAAGCGCAACTTCATGGGCGGCAAAATGCTGGCGGTTTATTTGAAAGCCCCGGATTTCTACGATCGAAATCCAAACGACCGCGCTTGGATGTATGTCATCGTCAATCCAGAACTGCGTGCTTTTATCATGTCGGTTGATGGCGTCAGTGAGTTTGCCTTTCATGTGCAAATGGCAGACGATGCTGCTACCGAAGCACTGACAGCAGAAGATGCCAAAAGACTGTTTGCACTGGCCTACGGTCAACCCATTGACATTGAAATTTTATCGATGGCCACCTGGCTCGCTGGCCATGCGCTGGTGGCAGACAACTTCCAAAAGGCAAACATCTTTTTAGGGGGAGATGCAGTTCATTTGTTCACGCCCACAGGAGGTCTAGGCTACAACACGGCGGTTGAAGATGCCGTGAACTTAGGCTGGAAACTCTCAGCTGTTTTAAAAGGCCAAGCACAGCCTGCTCTGCTCAAAAGTTACGAAATCGAAAGAAAGCCCTTGGCTATTCGCAACACTGGCTATGCAAGGCAGTTTGCAGACTCCATTGGGCTGTTTGATGCTGACAAGGCGCTTGAAGACATTTCGCCTGAAGGCGAGCAGGCACGAAGCATCGCCTCTGACTATTTGAATGGCCATGCACGAAGGGAATTCAATATTCCAGGTGTCACGTTTGGCGGCCGATACATGCAATCGCCGCTCATCGTTGCAGATGACACACAAGCACCGGCAGATACCGCCAATACATACGTCCCTTCAGCGTGCCCAGGTGGACGCCCTCCTCACGCCTGGTTGCCAGATGGCAGTTCTCTATACGACCACTTTAATTTTGAATGGACATTGCTGGTACTAGGCAAAGACAAAGCGCAATTGGCACAAGATGCTTTGAAATTTTCAGAAGCCGCTTTAAAGTGCCATTTGGACTTCAAAGTCTTGCGCTTTGATTCCCAAGAATTGTTAAATTTGTATGAAGCCAATTTGGTCCTCATCCGACCCGATCAAATCGTGGCTTGGCGAGGCACGAATGCCAATCAAGCC
>CANHXV010000099.1 GCA_947464665.1 Comamonadaceae bacterium | reverse complement strand
TTTGAGTCCAATCAGCGCGCTGCACCAAAGTGCTGAAACGTGTGCCGATTTCGGTTTGACCTGCGCACGCCACTTCGTGGAGGAACACTTCAACCGGGATGCCCATGCCTTCAAGAATCAAGGACATTTCGGCGCGCATGTCTTGCGTGCTGTCGACAGGAGGCACTGGGAAGTAACCACCTTTGACCGTAGGACGGTGACCACGGTTGCCGCCTTCCATTTTGGTCCCGGTATTCCAAGGCGCTTCGTAGTCGTCAATCTTGAAGAAGGTACCGGACATATCGCTGCCGAAACGAACGTCGTCGAACAAGAAGAATTCGGGCTCGGGTCCGAAATAAGCTGTATCGCCCAAACCAGAAGCCTTCAAATAGGCCTCTGCGCGCTTGGCAATAGAACGTGGGTCACGGTCGTAGGCTTTGCCATCACCCGGCTCCAATACGTCACATCCCAAAATCAAAGTTGTTTCTTCGAAGAAGGGGTCAATGTTGGCTGTGATGGGATCGGGCATCAACAACATGTCGGAGGCTTCGATACCCTTCCAACCGGCAATGGAAGAACCGTCGAACGCGTGGCCGTCAGTGAACTTAGCTTCGTCAAAGTGGGAAATTGGCACGGAAACGTGCTGCTCTTTGCCACGGGTATCGGTGAAGCGGAAATCAACAAATTTAACTTCGTTGTCCTTCACCATTTTCATCACGTCTGCGACGGTCTTTGCCATCAAATTCTCCTAAGGATGGGTGTTGATAATTGGTTCTTCAGGCTTGCAGTTTCTGTGCCAACAAAAGCAGATCTCAGCAATGACCCAAGTCGGCTATTGTGCCCTGAGGACAGAGCCTCAATTTGCGCCTAGCTGGGATTTTTTCACATCCAATTGATGCACCACAATACACCTAAAATGCCCAATTATAGTGCGCAATAAGTTAACGCACCATTTCAGGGCCCAACTCGACTGAGAATGGCTTTAAGCCGTCTTTCAATGCCTGAAAGGCCGCCTCAACCTGAGTTTCAGCGCCTTTCACGCCCAGCTCAATGTGCTTACCCCATTTAGGATGGTCCACGCTTGGAAGACTGAAAACCTTAATACCAATATGTTGTAATTCAATGCGCTCCATCAAGGGGGTGAGGGTTGCCTCCATGGCGCCAAAAACAATCACAGACCTCTCTGTGCGCTTGGGCGCTGAACCCCAAGTTTGACAATAAGCATCGAGTTTGTCTTGCATCATGGGCCATGCCATGACCGGAAAACCTGGCACAAAGTGAACCATGCCTTGTTGTACGCCTTGGCAAGTGAAACCAGGAATTTTGTTGTAAGGGTTGTGAATGATCTGCGCACCTTCGGGGAAGGTTCCCATGTTCAAGCGGTGAAGATTGTCATCGCGATCAGGCTCGAAGGCCACACCCTGCTCCAAGGCTACATCGCGCATGCGCTCCAAGATCAAGGCCTTGGCTTGTTCTTGCAATGCCAAAGGCACCCCCAAAGCTTGGGCAGCGCACTGGCGCGTGTGGTCGTCCGGTGTTGCCCCAATGCCTCCGCAAGAAAAGACCACATCACCTGATGCAAAAGCACGCGCCAAGACTTGGGTGATGCGTTCGGGTGAGTCGCCCACATATTCGGCCCAAGCCAATTGCAAACCTCGCTCGTTCAGCAGCTCTATGAATTTGGGCAAGTGTTTGTCTGCTCGTTTGCCTGACAAAATTTCATCGCCAATGATGATCAAGCCAATGGCTGGCGGTGTGGGTTGCAAGGATGCGTTCATAAAGGTGCTTCGTTCAGGATGGTGACGGGTTCTTCTCTGAGATTGCTTAAGGCAAGTAACAAAAAGTGAACAAACCAAAGCGCTGAAAAGATAAAAACCAGGGTGTAAATCCAAACTGCGACAGGAATGAGAATCACAAAAGCAGCGGCAAACAAAGCACCGGATGCCCACACCAAGCTAGGCGCCGCACCCATGGCTCCGGTGAGAACACCCATGCCTAGCAATTGAAATCGATACCGTCGCATAAGCTCGACCCGCTCTTGCAAAGTTGCGTGTTCAGCCAAGACATCGTAGGTCATGACCCTGTAGGTAAGCCATCCCCATATCAATGCCGGTAGAAGTATGGCGAGGGGCGGTATCCACCAAAGGGGCAAGGTGATCATTAACGCGGCCATGGCCAAAATGACAGACATCAATGTCCATAAGACGCTATGCCATAAGGTGCCACCACGTTTGCGCTCTAAATTGGGGAAACGCCTTGAGCCAACCAAATTGACCAATGCGGGCGTCATCATGAATGAAACTGCCAGCAAGGACATGATCATGACCACCGGCGTCACAACCAGAATAATGACCAAAGGCGCAAGCACCGCTTTCAAATTCATCAGTCCGACACGCTCCAACCAAGTCCACGCCCAGCCCAATGCTGCACTGTCTTCCAACCCCGTGCGAACGGTGTTCACTGCCTCTTCCCAGTACATCGCGCCCAAGCCAGTGACAATCACCGCCATCAAAATAAGCGGCAGCAAGGACAGCATGATGACCTTAGGGTGCAGGCAGTAAGCAAATGCTCGCCAAAAAGAGTCCATGAAAAGTTTCATGAACTTGGATACCTGCTCAGCAAGCGCATGAAACCTAACTTCTGTTGGCCCCAAAAACTCCGGCCATAATCGCGCCCCTCTTCCAATTGATCTCTGACACCTGTGGGGTCGTATCGGTTTGAAAAATCAGCGGTATTGAAAAGCATGTCCCACCATGGAAACAACACACCAAAGTTGTGGCCGCCCAAGGTTTTTCGACCTGCAGACTCGTGACCAATGCCAATCGCATGGTGCAAACGATGAAACCTAGGGCTGACAAACAAGCGATCGCCAAGCCAGCCAAAACTGCATTTGACATTGGCATGTTGAAAACTCTCGCTCAACTGACTTAACACCACCAAGGCTACAAATTGGCCTGGGCCAACGCCAATCAGTTTGGCAGTCACTGACAGCAATAACGTGGTGATTACATCGTCTAGCAAATGATTGCGGTTGTCAGTCCACATGGTCATTTGTCTTTGCGAATGGTGCAAAGAATGCAGTGCCCACCACCGATTGAGCTGATGCTGCCCTCGGTGAATCAGGTAATGCACAAAATCGAAGACGATGAGGTAAAGAAAGAAACTGACCCAGGCGATGTCTGAGACGCCCGGCCAAATGGCATCGATGTTGAAAGTTGGAAAACCATGCAAGCGCAACATGCCAAACACAGTTTCAACAGCATTTTCAAATGTGAAAAACATCACCAATTTGAACAAGCCTAAACGATGAATGAGAGTGTAAAGAAAATCAATTTTGACCCCTGCGGCATCGATGACGGGTTCGACGGGTCGCCATTTCTCCAAAGGTCCAATGAGAACCACCAAAATCAGAATTTGCATCAAACCTAGCAAGAGCCACCCTGTGCCCTCAAACGCTACATCTAGCAAGTTGCCGGCCCCCCAAGCAAATGCAATGGGCTGGACCACACTTTCAAACAACACCGTTTGCAACCCTGCAAACGTGTCAATGAGCCATTCAATCAAAGAGGTGAGCATGAAGTTTTAAGTCAATATCAATTGGCCATCAAAAGCCTTTAGGGCACTGTTGAAAGTAGTTTCGAATATTGGGGGTGTTGGCGCAAACTGGCAAAACAAAACCCTTTTTCTTTCAGGCCCACAATAAGCGGTTCTAACACCGCGGGGGCCCACGGATCTTGACGCGACCAAATACCCAAGTGGGCCATCAAAATATCGCCAGTTTTGATATTTTGAAGCGCAGCTCGAAGCAAGGCAGCATTGCTGTAGGTTTGGCTTGACAATTCGTCACCCAAAAACCCCGCCGGAGACCATCCGACGTGGGTGTACCCACATTGACTTGCTGCCTTTAACAAGGCTGGGGAAGTTTTGCCACCTGGCGCTCGAAAGAGAGGCAAACTTGCACGGCCGGTCATGGCCTCGAGCCGCTGAGAGGCTTTTTTCAAGTTGGCGCAATAGTCTTGTGCGCGCCACACTAAGTTTTGGTCTTTCTGTTCGCCTGCACTGGGACGAACCTTGAAATTTTGTGCATCAATGTCTGACCGCCAATAGGCGTGATCAAACGTGTGGCTGGCGAAGTCATGACCCTCGCTAGCTCGCTCTTTCCACCAGGCAGACCAGTGTTGGCCTAGGCTACCGTCTCCCTCTTGGGTTTTCTCATTGGCTCCAAAAAAGGTCACAGGCACTTGCTGCTTGCGAAGGACATCCGCAATCAGGGGGGCCGTACCCATGTGGCCAGTGTCAAAGGTCAGATAAAGAGGCCTCTGACATTGGAGTGGTGCTTTTTTTGGCTCGGCAGCTAGCGACAATGAATACGCATTGAACAAAAAAGCGCCCAGAAATAGCTGGGTCAGTAGATTACCCAAAGTGTCATTGGCGCGGCGCATGGTCCAATGTCCAAACCCCATGAGGCGACTTGCCTACTTTAATTTGACGAACCACTTGCCGAGTGGTCATGTCAATCACGCTTAACTTTTGACCCCAACGCGAAGCCAGCAAAATGGTTTTGCCGTCTGCCATGATGTCCATGCAATCTGGCCCACTGGGGCCTGGATACTTGTCAACCACAGTGAGACTTTTGTAATCGATTTTGCTGATGGAGTTGGCGACACGGTTGCTGACCAAGACATGCTGCTTGTCTCCCAAGGCACGGAAAGCATGCGCGCCTTTGCCAGTTTGAATCAATTTGATTTTTACAGCAGGGTTTTTGGATACATCAAAAACTTCCACCCCATCACCACCCGTCAAACCAATCAACAATGTTTGATCATCAGGGGTGACAAAGACATCAGCAGGCATGGGACCCGTTTTCACGCGCCACTTGATGGTTTGAGTGTTCAAATCAATGGCCACCAACTCATTGCTGTCTTGCATGGTAGCCCACACAGTGGTGCTCTTGCTGTCAATCCACATGTGGCTGGGTGTTTTAGCCGACTGAATGCGCTTGACCAAGGTGGGCGTTTGGCCATCCCATTTGTAGATATCGATGTGATTGAGTCGGTTGGCAACCGTGACGAACCACTTCATATCTGGGGAAAAACGCAAATGATACGGGTCCAAAATGCCAGGAATCACGCGTTGGATTTCTGCAGTTCTAGGATCGATGAAAGTCAGAGAATCAGACAGCGCATTGGCCACAATGACCGATTTTTCATCTGGCGTCAGGTACAAATGGTGGGGCTCTTTGCCGGTAGGGATGCGCTTGGTTTCTGTCCAAGTGACTGGGTCAATCACACTGACATTCCCATCCAGAGAATTTAAGACAAAAATCGGGGCAGGTGCTTGTGCTGCAGGCGCAGGGGGAGCTGGTTGGGGCCCTGAGGACATGGCAGAAGCGAGGCCGAAAGCGGCCAAACCAATTGAGAAGGTCAGTGCTTGAAAGATCATCCCTCAAGTGTAATGGGGTATTGGCAGAGGTCTCGATCGATCAAGCCTTATCTTTTTCCATTTTGAGGTTTTATGGTGTCAAAATTGACAGCATGACTGCCCCATCTCTGATCTCCATCTTGGGTGTTGACTTAGAAGTGAAACACATCCCTTTGGCCAAACCCTCGGCCTCCAAGGACAGTGCTCCGAGTTGCGTCTTTTTACACGAAGGACTTGGCAGTGTGGCGCTTTGGAAAGATTGGCCAGGGCAAATATGCCAAAGCCTGGGCTGTGAAGGATGGGTTTATTCACGTCAAGGCTATGGGCAATCTGAAGGTGTTTCTGACGTTCGGGGTTCTGGAAGACTTCAATCGAACTACATGCACCGTGAAGCTTTGGAAGTCCTTCCAGCTTTGTTGGCACATTTGAAAGTTTCTAACCCCCTTTTGATTGGACACTCAGATGGCGGCACCATTGCACTCATTCATGCAAGTCAATTTCCTGTTGCAGCTTGTGTGGTCATGGCACCCCATGTGATGGTGGAAGACATTTCGCTTCAAGCCATTTCGCATGCACGCGATCAATTTGAAAAACTCAAACCCAAGTTAGCAGCCTTTCACAAAGATGTCGATGTTGCCTTTTGGCAATGGAACGATGTGTGGTTGAGCGAAGCCTTTAGAAGCTTTGACATACGGCCTTTGCTTCAAAAAATTCAATCACCCTTGATGGCCATTCAAGGAACAGACGACCCCTATGGGACCATGGCGCAAATTGATGAAATTGCGGCGCACGCAACTCAAACACACTTGGTAAAACTAGAAAAATGCGGACACAGCCCTCACAAGGACAAGCCCTTGGAAGTGCTTCAGGCTTTGAAGAATTTTTCGAGTTCGCTGGGTAATATCCAGCGCCACTGACCAGGTGCCAAATCTTCTGGTAACTGCAAGTTGCCGATGGCACTGCGATGCAAACCCTCTACGCGATTGCCTACCGCAGCCAACATGCGTTTAACTTGATGGTACTTGCCTTCAGTGAGTGTGAGTTTCAAATGGGTATCTGAAACTTTTTCGCAAGCTGCGGCTTTGACTGGCTTGGGGCTGTCGTCAAGCACCACACCCACCAATAATTTTTCGACTTGCTGTTCGGTGATGTCATGCTTGGTGGTGACTTCATATACCTTGGGCATGTGGTGCTTGGGTGAACTCATGCGGTGAATGAATTTACCGTCATCGGTCAGCAACAACAAGCCAGTGGTGTCTTGGTCTAAACGCCCTACCGCTTGGACACCTTGAACCGCCGCCTTCTGCGGACGCAGCCTAAGGGCTGAAGGCAGTAAGGTGTAAATGCTGGGCCAAGTTGAGGGCTTTTGTGAGCACTCAGTACCCGAGGGTTTGTGCAGCATGAGGTAGGCGCGATCAAAGTAAGGCCACTCAGCGCCTTGCACTTTGAACTTGAGATTTTCGGGATCGAAGAAAATGCCGGGATCTTGTTGAACTTCGCCATTCACACTGACATAGCCTTGTTGCACCAGGCCCGCGCAAACGCGGCGAGTGCCGAAACCTTGGCTAAAGAGAATGTCCTCTAGGCGCATGGGTTTCATGGCACTGCTCCACTGACTGCTTGACGTCGAAGCACTCGGTCTGTGAATTACTTCAAAGCTTTGAAACGCACGCGCTTGGGCTTGGCACCCTCTTCGCCCAAACGTTTCTTTTTGTCGGCTTCGTACTCTTGGTAGTTGCCATCAAAGAAGACCCACTGGCTGTCGCCTTCCGCAGCCAAAATGTGCGTTGCAATCCGATCGAGAAACCAACGATCGTGGCTGATGACCATGACCGAGCCTGCAAATTCAAGCAAGGCATCTTCCAAGGCGCGCAATGTTTCCACATCCAAGTCATTGGAGGGCTCGTCAAGCAGCAACACGTTGCCGCCTTCGATGAGGGTTTTGGCCAAGTGCAAAC
>CANHXV010000098.1 GCA_947464665.1 Comamonadaceae bacterium | reverse complement strand
GTGTGCATCTCGCCGCCAAATGCGCCGACATCACTGAAGCCCCAATCGTCCGCCAACATGACCACCATGTTAGGGCGCTTGGCCAAAGCGCTTGTGCAGATGATGCACATCAGGGCCGATAAAGTGACCCCCCATGCGTTTCTGAAACGTGAACAAAATATCATGTTGATGAAGTTGTGGAACTATTTAACTTGTCGTGCAAGGCATTTTCAATGACCCAAAATCTGTCTTGACCCCAGACTGCTGTGTTTTCGAATCGAAAAGAAGGAACGCCCCAAAGACCCATTGCGAATAAAGCTTCTCTGTTTTGTTCGGCGATGCTGCGCCAATGCAAGTCGTTGGATTTGCTTTTGAGGATGTCCTTGGCGGCGGCCCAGTTCAGGCCGGCGCGTTCAACCATAATTTTGAGATGTGCGTCAGTGCCAGCGTCCAAGCCCTCAGACCACACCCCTTGCATGAAGGACATCACATAAGCCTCGGCCGCGTTGTGCATTTCCGCAAAGGGCATCAGCGCCAAACCCCGTTCTGTCGGTTTGCCCACTGGATCATTGAGGCAACCAAAAGGCACACCTTGCACATGAGCTTCTCGGGCTGCATCCAGACTGATGTAGCGGCGTTTTTCTGCAGGAACCGGCAAGCCGCGCATCACCATCGGTAAGACATATCGCAAGTTCACTTGAACGCCGGCATCACGTGCCCAATGAAAAACTTTGGCGGCAGAAATGGCCGAGTAAGGGCTTCTGAAAGAAATAAAAAAGTCGATGCAAGTGCCTCGGGGGGCATGCTGAAGTGGTTGGTATTGAACGACAGGAAATAGCGGGCCATCGTATGTGGACTTGCACAATCCCAAATCATTCAACCTTTCTTCGAGATGATGCAATCGATCGATGCCCCAGTACCACTCGCCTTCGTAGTAAATGGTGGCCCCTAAGTAGTGGCCCCATTTTTTTCGGAGCGCATCGGATTTATTTGAAGACCCGGTACTGCCAAGAATAGGTTGGGCTGCCCTTGCCTTGAAAGCGCCTTGAATCTGAAACCGTTCAGCCAACCTCAGTGCATCTTTCTCGCTGTAAGCTTTCAGCAGGGCGCGTTCGGGGACGGCAGAGTCTTCGGGCGGGCTGACCCAATGCGTTTCAACAGTCACATCGAAGCGAGATTGAATTTTGGGCAAGACCGTTGCCAAAAGCTGTGAGTAGGGGTCGTCTTCTTGATGAAAGAAATGCAAGGTGTGAGGACGTCCTTGCGATTGACGTTTTTTCTCTGCACGCATGCGCAGCTTTAATAAGCGCGCCCGGGATAAAAAAAGTTGGCTGATGACAGGCATCAGCCAACTTTTAAGACTTCTTAGCGGCATTGCATCAGACCAATGGAACTAAGATGCATCAGTTAAGTCAATTAAAATTAAAAGGCTTTGATCAAACGAAGTTGATAGCTTGTGACATCGATGGCATTCCGTCCAGAGAAATTACGGTTCATTTGGAAATTAATGCCCATGTCCTGTCCTGGGAATTTGTAAGAAAAGAAAGGTCCGCTCGCCATGTTTCTGTATCGACCAATGATTGCTTTAGTAGCAGTGCCTGTGTAGGTGTCCTCAGTGACTTGCTGTGTTGAAGACAGGTTGAAGCCAAAGGCTACATCGCCTGCCACCTTCACAATGGCAGCCTCTGAGTAGACAAAGTCACCACTCTTATACAAAGTATCTTTGTTGCGGGTATTGACGCCATAAGCAAGTCTTCCTGCAACGGTGACACCAGCATCCCAGTCTTGATGCGCATGACTTGGATTCAGGTTGTATGTGAAGGCAACGCCGGGGCGAATGGTATAGAAATCACCAAAGCCGGGGTTTGCTCGCAAAGCCGTGTCGCTTGCTAGGGAAAATTTACCCGTTGGAACAAATACTGAAACACCGGCAGCAACTTTCAAACGGTCTGTATGCCTAATCCAAACTGCTGAAAGTTCGGTGTCGCCAATACCGGAGGCGTCACCTGTTGCTGCGCTGGATGCAGCTGACGCTTTAGCTTGAAGGTCGGCATTTATAGCCGCTGGATACGGAGCAGGAGGTGAAACTGGTGAAAAAGTCGCACTTGGATAATTCAATGAAACTGCTCTGCTTTGCTTGATGAATGGAATATTTGCAACCAAAGCAATTCGTCCATCTGCATATTTGCTTTCAGTTAAATACCCGCCTGCAATGTTGATTTGCGTTTGGTCCTGAGTTAAATTAACTTGACCATTAGCTACTGATATTCTGATTGGATTTAAGGGAGCTAAAGCAGATTTGAGATCGCCAGCAAGAACACTTGAAACGCCTGAAGGCTGCGTTAACTGAGCACCATCTGCGCCTTTAATTCCCTCAATTTTTAATTGAGTCAAACTTGCAGTTCCAAAAAAACCAGGCTTGTCTGCCGGTGTTGCAATATCGCCACCAAAGCTGCCCAAGGGCGATTGACGCAGTTTGTAGTTTTCTGCGGCATTGGCATTGAAGCTAGCCGCTAGAACTGCAACCAAAGGAAGCGTTGTTAATATTGAAGCTGTAAGTGGTTTTTTGCGCTTGTCTGTGAACATGTTTGTCTCCTAAAGGTTGGAAGTCAGTACATCTGTGTATTGACAATTCACTCTATCACAGCAAAGATAAAGCGTACTCTAGGGTTTCCGCTAAAGAAGGCATTTTTAGTTCATGAGAGCCTGTTGCAAAATAGGACATAACTGCTATGGCCACCAAAAAACTGAAACAAGCTCCCCAACAGGCTGCCGCTGAGGCAACCCGTTTGACTCGCGACGATTGGCTGGATGAGGCCTTTCTGGCGGTTGTGAGCGGGGGATTTGAAAATGTCAAAGTTTTGTCGATTGCGGAGCGACTAAAGGTCACGCGTGGCAGCTTCTATTGGCATTTCACAGATCATGCCGATTTGATTGGCAGCTTACTGATGCGTTGGAAGTTGTCGCAGCTTGCGCTAGATGCCAAACTCAAATCACACCAAAGCAACGATCCGATTCAAGAATTAGAGTTTGTTGTGGATGCCGCTTTTTCTCAGGCGGGTGCTGGCTTAGAAAATTTAAGATTTGAGCAGGCCATGCGTGCCTTGAGCCACCAAAATCGCGAGGCTGCTCAATTGTTGGTCGAAGTAGATGCTGAGCGACTCGATTTGTTTCAGGCTAAATTTTTCACAATTGTGAAGGACGAAAAGAAGGCCAGAGATTTAGCGGCCCTTTTGTACCTGGCCATTGTGGGCAGCTACCAGGCCCTGAGCCGCCCAGTGAACCCACCCAATATTCGAAAATATTTGCAAAGCCTGATTTCTAATTATTTGATTGCCAAAGTGGTCAGTTAATGCTGGCGGGCTGATAGATGGTTCTAAAGCCCAAATGACTGACTGCCAAATCTTCCTCTTGGGGTTGTCGAGAGCCCGCACGATAGCGCATGCAGTAATTGGGCGCGCACAAAAATGAACCACCTTTGATCACTCGAGCGCCGCCAGTGGCCTGCTTGAATGCAGGTGGTCTTTGTGCGTCATCGGGATCCAGACCTTGGTCTTTCGTGCGCAATTGTGAATTCTCAACTCGATCGGCCACAAAGACATCGGCGGTGAGTTCCCACACATTGCCAATCATGTCGAACAAGCCATAGGCGTTGGGCGCATAGCAGCCCACTGGGGCCAAACCTGCAAAGCCATCTTCACTTGAATTGGCCATTGGAAAAATACCTTGCCACGTGTTGGCGCCTGCGGGCTGATCGTGCTGCGATGGCATTTCTTTGGCACCTGCACGCGCAGCCCATTCCCACTGGGCTTCTGTGGGCAGTTGATGGCCCTTCCATTGTGCGTAAGCCTTTGCGTCTTCATAGGTGATGTGCACGACGGGAAAGCTGCCGTACTTTTCAATGGAAGTGTTGGGCCCAGCAGGATGCCGCCAATTGGCGCCCACCACATATTTCCACCACTGGCTGGGGTCATCGCCGCTTTTTAAGGCTGCAGGCATGCTGAAAACGACAGCGCCCGCTTTCAGCATGTCAGCCGGTAATTGGGCATGTTTGAGAGGATCTAGATTTCGTTCAGCAATCGTCACATAGCCCGTTGCTTTGACAAACGAAGCGAACTCATCGTTGGTGACCTCCGTGCGGTCCATCCAAAAACCCTTGACCTTGATGTTGCGAACTGTTTTTTCTTCGGCATAAACCGTATCCCCCATGTCAAATTTGCCTTCTGGAATCCATACCATGCCGGGCCGGGGCGATGCAGCGTTGGCTGATGGAAGCTCGCAAGTCAACTTGAGTGAAGCAGAATTGGCAGATGCTTGTTTGGAGGAATTAGATGAGACAAAAAACCATGCGCACAGCCCAAGTAGGGCAGTCAAAAAACCGCCCATGATCATCCACTTTTTGTAATGTATTCGCGTCATTCAGTTGTGCTAAAAAATAACGGCCAACTATAAGGTCAGCCTAGTTGAATGTAAACAAGGCCCAGAATAAAGTCACCATGACCAAGAACGCTTTGACATCCTCTGGATTGCACCTTCATTTGCGCGCAAAATAGAGCCATGAATTTCTATGAAACAAGTCGACAAGCGACTGTGCTGGGGGCTGGCATGGTGGGTGTTTCTTGTGCTTTGGCTTTGCAAGCCAAGGGCTGGCGCGTCACCCTGGTTGACAAACGAGAACCTGGCGAAGAAACCTCGGGGGGTAATGCCGGCGTTCTGTCTCGCAGTTCCTTGCTTCCGTTTAATCGGCCTGGGCTTTGGCGGTCACTTCCTCAAATGTTGCTTCAACCAGGTCCCGGATTGAAAGTGCGCGCCAGTGCGCTTTCTAATTGGCCATGGCTTTGGCGCTTCTTGTGGCATGCCAATCGCACCTCATTTGAAAAAACCACCGTGGCTTTGGATGCCTTGATTCAACTCTCTTGGGTCACCCATCGGACGTGGTTGACCCAAGCGCAATCGCAACATCTCTTGCGTGAAAACGGCTGGCTTTGGCTTTATCAAAATCCATCGTCTTTTGATGCCAGTGAATTCACACGAGAAGTGTTACAAAAGTTTTCTGTGGCCACAGAAATTTTGTCACCACAAAGTTTGCACGAACTCGAGCCGCATTTGGCGCCTCATTACAGCCATGCTTTGTGGATCAAAGACGCCGCATCCGTCACCCATCCTGAGGGGGTGGTCAAAGCTTATGCACAGCAATTTATCAACGCCGGCGGCATCATTCAAAAAGAGGAAATTAAAGCCATTGCGCAGCATCCCAACGGCTGGCAATGGCAGAGTTCAAATGGCGATTCGCACGCGACTCCGAATTTGGTGGTGGCCATGGGGCCGTGGTCTGAAAAGTTATTGGGCCCCTTTAAATTTCAAAATCAAAGCAACACCCGTAGCAATGCGCCAAGCGAAAAGACTTCAAGCCTTCAAATAAAAATGGGCTTTGAGCGGGGCTATCACCGTCAATTTAAACCTGTTGAAGGTGTCCCCTTAGGTCGTCCGATCTATGACATCTCGGGGGCCTATGTGCTCTCCCCCATGCAAAACGCTGCGGGTGAAAATATCATGCGATTGACAACCGGTGTTGAGTTGGCTGCGCAAGATGCCCAACCCAATTGGCAACAATTGGAAGAGGCAGAAAACGCTGCTCGCAGAGCCTTCCCCATGAAAGAAGCCCTGCCAAGTTCTGATTGGATGGGTTCAAGGCCAAGCCTGCCAGATAGTCGTCCTGTGATTGGTGAGATGCCAGGATGTCCGGGGCTTTGGTTGGCTTTTGGGCATCAGCATATCGGCTTTAGCACGGGACCAGGAACGGGTGTGTTGTTGGCAGAGTTGATGTCCAGTGAGTCCACCAGCATCGACCCTCGAGCTTTTGGAGTCGACCGGTTTTGATCAACTGATCAAGGCTTGCGCAAATTCGTGCGCATCGAAGGTTTGCAAATCATCCAGTTGTTCACCGACCCCAATGAAATAAACCGGGATGGCTTTTTCGCGAGCGATCGCGCAAAGGACGCCGCCTTTGGCGGTGCCGTCAAGCTTGGTCACAATCAAACCTGTCAATCCCAAAGCATCGTCAAATGCTTTGACTTGAGTGAGTGCGTTTTGACCGGTGTTGCCATCAATCACCAGCAGCACTTCATGGGGTGATTGGGCATCGGCCTTTTGCACCACGCGTTTGATTTTTTTCAACTCTTCCATGAGATGCAGTTGGGTGGGCAAGCGGCCTGCTGTGTCGACCAACACCACGTCACGACCCCGTGCTTTACCGGCCGAGACGGCATCAAAGCTCACGGCGGCAGGATCGCCCCCTTCTTGACTGATGATCTCCACCGTATTGCGTTGGGCCCACACGGCCAGTTGCTCGCGCGCTGCCGCCCGAAAAGTGTCTGCCGCAGCCAGCAGCACACTGGCGCCTTGATCGGCCAGGTGGTGGGTGAGCTTGCCAATGGAGGTGGTTTTACCAGCGCCATTGACGCCCGCCACCATGATGACCATCGGCTTTTGGTTGCCGATAGTCAGTTGTTTTTGCAAAGGCATGAGCAAGTCTGTAATCGCCTCAATCAGCAGGGCTTTGACGGCGACAGGCTCCGTCACTTTGGCGGCCTTGACTCTGGCTTTGAGATCCTTCAGCAAATGCTCCGTGGCTTTCACGCCGGTGTCTGCCATGAGCAAGGCCGTTTCCAACTCTTCATAAAGGGCCTCATCGATTTGCGTGCCAGTGAACACGGCGGCAATGCTGCCCCCGGTTTTTCTAAGACCTGCTTTCAGTTTGCCGAGCCAAGTTTGGCGAGGCGTGGGTGTCAGCGCAGCCGCTGGGGCCAGGGCCAAAGCTTCAGAAGGTGTGGGCTTGGGCGTAGTACGAAAGAAACTGAACATAGAGGTGCGTTGGGTTGAGGCCCATTCTATGAAAAACCAGCTTGAAAATGGAGGTATCAGCTTAGATATGGCTCAAAAATCTGGGGACATGCCGCATGTGCAAGGACAAGCCCAAGGCTGCCATGTGGTTGCTGTTGCGTCCCAAAATCTTTTCAGCCAGAGGTAAAAACAAGCGTTCTTCTGATTCTGCGTGCTCGGTATATCGTTTGACCAAGTGTTCCAACTTGGCAATGTCTAACTGTGCATCTTGCCCCTTTGAGACCTTTTTCAAGGCGGGCTTTAAATCGGCCCATAGCTTTTCCAGCTCGCGATGGTCTGCCAGCAAGGTTTGAACCCACTGGTCGACTTGCAGGCGTTCTTCCCCAGCCTGCGCACTGTCTTGCACTGCGGGAAATAACTCTTTTTCTTCCTCTTGATGGTGCGCATGCATACCGTGATGAAAGTATTCAAGCGATTGGGCGGCTATGCGTTTTGCCAACATGGCCGGGCCCAGCAGGTCCGGCAGCGAGGACAAACGGTCAATTTGATGCAAGATGCCAATGTGGCAGTGGCTGAAATTGGTCAAGGGC
>CANHXV010000097.1 GCA_947464665.1 Comamonadaceae bacterium | reverse complement strand
TGGACCTTTCCTTTCCAAATTGGACGCAGAACGGTAAAGACTGGTGGCTCCTTGCTGCGCCTGGTTTAAAAGATCTAGCAAAGTACGGTAACTCTCCTATGTTCGTATCTGAGCTGGAAATACAGCAATACAACGGATACAGAGTACGAATCGAAGCACTCATTCCATTGCCTAAGGGTTTTGGTCTGAAAAAATTCAGAGACGACATGGACGCAGGCATAACTCGCCCTGAATCCGAAATGATCTCGACGTGGAATTCAATTTACATCGAATCAATTTACAAATCCTTCTTCGAAAAGAAACCACAAGCGATCATGGCACTGAATGTGCCATGGACCAACAGCGCTGGGCAGCTTATTCCTCAAACCCAAACCACTGTGGTCGCTGCAGCTTCAGAACCTGTCAAAGCTCCTTTGCCTCCAGCTGCAACGCCTCCTAAAGTCCAAGTGGCCGAAGCGCCAGCGAAATCCCAAGCAGTTACTTCACCAAGTCCGCAGCCAGTGGCTGCGAATGCACCGGTTGTAAATGCACCCGCTATTTCTCAGATTTTGCCCCCTGTCGCGGTAGCCGCGGCACCACCTCCTTTGCCATCGGGCCCTTCTGCCGCTGAATTAGCAGAGAGACGCCGTGCCGAGCAGGAGCGCAAACAACTTGAGGATGAGAAAAATAAAGTCATGCAGCAATTAGAGGCTATGCGTCAGATGTTGGCCAAGTTGCAAAAAGAGAATGAAGTTGCCGCCGCAAATGCAAAGCTAGCAGAGGCCAACAAGGCTAAGGCGGAAGCCGAGGCTGCCAAATCTAAATTAGCGGAGGCAGCTGTTCCTGCCAAACCCTTGGTTTTTGCAAACCGCAAAGCCTTGGTCATCGGCAATGATCTCTACACAGACGTTTCCAAACTCAACAACGCGGCAGCCGATGCGAATGCCATGGCGATTGCCTTAGAGCAAGTGGGTTACAAAGTTTTCAAGCACTTGAACTTAGATGAAAAGAAATTCAAGCAAGCCATTCGCGACTTCCGCGCCAATGTTCAAGGAGGTGATGAAGTCTTGGTGTTCTATGCAGGCCATGGTGTTCAATTGGGCAGCGCCAACTATTTGCTGCCCATCGACATCAAGGGCGAAGGGGAAGATCAGGTGAAAGATGAGGCGATATTGCTGCAAAAAATCTTGGATGAATTGGAAGAAAAGAAAACCAAATTCGCGTTGGCTGTGATTGATGCTTGTCGCGACAACCCCTTTAAAACAAAGGGGCGTGCATTAGGCGGACGTGGTTTGGCGCCTACTTCTGCCGCCACAGGTCAGATGGTCATGTTCTCTGCTGGCTCAGGCCAACAAGCGCTAGACCGACTAAGTGACAAAGATCCTGAAAAGAACGGCTTGTTCACTCGAATTTTTGTGAAAGAAATGATGAAACCTGGCGTATCAGTTGACCGCGTGCTTCGCAATGTTCGCACTGAGGTAGTGCGCTTGGCCAAGTCGGTGGGACACGAGCAAACACCCGCCCTTTATGACCAGGCCATCGGTGAGTTTTATTTCAAACAATAAATGAGTTGGATTTCAAAGCTAAAAAAGAAAAGTGACTGCATTTTTCCGTCTACATTTTTTGTGTCATTGAATGTGACAGAATGACTTTCTTTTTCAGCTTGCCACCCCCTTAAACTGTTTCATTTTTATTTCAGACTAGCTCTATTTTGAATCCAGCTTTAAAGACATCAAACATCCCTATAGACATTGTTTACCTCTGGGTGAATGGCAACGATCACGAGTGGCGCGCCAAGCGAGAAAAATATGCCCAGAAATTAGAAGCTGCCGACAACTTAACTTTTGCCAAGTTTGGCAATGTTGAAGGTCGTTACCGTGACAACGACGAGTTACGCTTTAGCTTGCGAGCACTTGAAAAATTTTTCCCTGAGCATGGTCACGTTTACATCGTCACAGATGGCCAGGTGCCCGATTGGTTTCAAGCCTCAGAGCAAATGACTTTGGTCGATCACCATCAACTGATTCCCCATTCAGCTTTGCCCACATTCGATTCAGGCAATATCGAATCTTATATTCACCATATTCCAGGACTTTCAGAACGCTATTTTTATTTGAATGACGATGTGTTCTTTGGTGCACCAGTTTGTTTGGAAAATTGGTTTTTTGACAAAGGTTTTTTTGTTTCTTGGTCTGATGAGCCGGAAGTGATTGGCAATAAGTTACAAGCTGAATCTACATCTCTAGAGAATGCCAGCCGTCTTTCCAAAAAGTGGCTTCAATCCAAATTGGATCATTTGACTTTGCAGCCTGTTTCAAATCTGCGAAAAATGAACCCCAAGTACCAGCATACCCCCAGAACCTTCTCGCATTCTCCAAGGCCCATGCTCAAGTCGGTGATGTTGGAAATTGAGTGCGATGCACCAGAGCTATTTGAGCGAGTCAGGTCAACTGTTTTTCGAACATGGAACAAGCCCACCATCATTTCTGACTTTGTTTTGCGTTGGGCTTTGGCGCATGGTTTGGCTCAAATCATTGATCACTCACATTTGTACATAGCGACCGGAGAAGCTTTAGAGGCTCAATCGCTCAATCATCTCAAAAAGCAATTTGGTTATTTAGATTTCTTCTGCATCAATGACACCACAGACGATGCGCATGATGGTGATCCTAGATTGCTGCAAGTTCGACAAATGTTGAATGCGCTTTTGCCCAACTCTTCTCCAAATGAAATGGCAATCAGACATAGCAAGTTAGCTTTACTTGCTTAGTTGACCATGACGAGTTTGCCCATGACGCCACGGGAACCCATGTGGGCATAAGCTGCTTTCAATTCGCTCATGGGCATGGTTCTGTCAATCACAGGTTTGACTTTACCTTGTGCATACCACTGAGCCAATTCAGCCATCATGGCTGCATTGGCTTGGGGCTCGCGGCGTGAAAAGTCACCCCAGAAAACGCCCACAATGGAGGCGCCTTTGAGCAAGGCCAAGTTGAAGGGCAGCGCAGGAATAGGGCCTGCCGCAAAACCCACCACCAAGTAGCGGCCGCGCCATGCAATGGACCGGAATGCAGGCTCTGCAAAATCACCGCCGACGGGGTCATAAATGACATCAGGGCCTTTGCCCTCAGTGACTGTTTTGAGGACTTCCCGAATGTTTTGCGTCGTGTAGTTGATGGTCTCATCTGCGCCCAAAGACTTGCACAGCGCGCATTTTTCGTCTGTTGATGCAGCCGCGATCACTTTAGCGCCAGCAGCTTTGGCAATTTGAATAGCCGCAGTCCCAACCCCTCCCGCAGCCCCCAAAACCAGCACCGTTTCACCAGTTTTTAATGCCGCCCGATCGATGAGAGCATGGTGCGATGTGGCATAGATCATGATGAAGGCAGCCGCATCTACGGCTGGAAAGCCAGGGGGCAGGGGCATGCACAACTTAGCGGGTGCGAGGGTGTGAGTGCCAAAGCCACCAGTACCCGAAAGACAGGCCACAGATTGCCCCACTTTCAGGTGCGTGACGCCTTCACCAAGCGCTTCAATCACACCCGCATATTCTGAACCTGGCACAAAAGGCAGGTCAGGTTTCATTTGGTATTTGTTTTGAACAATCAGCAGGTCGGGGAAGTTCAAACTGGCCGCCTCAATGCGAATCAAGACTTGGCCTGATTGGGGTACTGGCGTCGGTATTTCTTTCCAATTTAAAGCATCGACACCTACAGGGTTTTCACAGAGCCAAGCGTGCACGGTAATTCTCCTCAAAAATCATTCAATTGCTTGAATATAAAGGGCAAACAAGTCATTGGCTTGTCTCGGTAGCGACCTACAATTGAGTCCTAGGACAGACCCATGAAAATATTGATTTCCAACGACGATGGCTACCGTGCTGAAGGCATTGTGGCGCTTTACCATGCCCTGAAGCTAGTGGCCGATGTCGAGGTGGTTGCGCCAGAGCATAACAACAGCGCCAAGTCCAACGCGCTAACTCTGCATTCCCCCCTTTATGTCAGGCAAGGTGAAAATGGTTTTCGCTATGTCAATGGCACACCCGCCGATTGTGTGCACATTGCCCTTACCGGTCTTTTAGGCTACCGCCCCGATTTGGTGGTTTCTGGCATTAACAATGGCGCTAACATGGGCGATGACACCCTTTACTCGGGCACAGTCGGTGCTGCGATGGAAGGCTATTTGTTTGGCATTCCAGCCTTGGCGTTTTCGCAGACAGAAAAAGGCTGGGGTCACCTTGAAATCGCTGCAGAATTTGCCAAAAACATGGTGGCACAATTTGAGCAATCCCAACTCATTGGAAAATCTCCTTGGTTGCTCAACGTCAATATTCCCAACAAGACAGCCGATTTCAAGGCTGCCACCTTGTGTCGTTTGGGCCGTCGCCACGCAGCTGAGCCTGTCATTACGCAGCTTAGCCCTCGCGGAGAAACCATGTACTGGATTGGCAATGCTGGTGAGGCGATGGACGATGGCGAAGGCACCGATTTTTATGCCGCTAAAAATGGTCACGTCACCATCACACCTTTGCAGGTCGACCTCACAGACCACGAGAATGCTGGCTTTTGGGCACAAAATTTGTCCAAGCTCAAAGTCTGGGAGGGGTGATGGCACAGCGCCCTGGTTTTCCCATCAAGCTCAGCACCCAAGCTAAGGCGCCGCCTGTCAAAACGCCAGCTACAAAGCCCGCAAGCACCCATCCACAAGGCTTGGGCCTAGATTCCAGCACGGTTAGACAGCGAATGGTGCAAAAGTTGGCTGCACAAGGCCTAAAGCACCCCCTGGTCTTGCAAGCCATGGGGACCGTGGAGCGCCATCGCTTTGTTGAAAGCGCCTTGGTCAACCAGGCATATGAAGACACCAGTTTGCCAATTGGTTTAGGTCAAACGATTTCAAAGCCCAATGTGGTCGCTCGAATGATTGAGTTGCTACTGGAAGGTGCAGGCGGCAAACTGGGCCGAGTGTTAGAAATAGGCACAGGTTGCGGCTATCAAGCTGCCGTCCTAAGTCATGTCGCCACCGAGGTTTACAGCATTGAGCGCCTTAAAGGGCTGCACGAAAAAGCGCGCTCTAATTTGCGACATTTTCGTTTGGCCAATGTTCACTTGCTGTTTGGCGACGGTATGCTGGGATATCCTAAAGGCGCTCCCTATGCAGCCATCATTTCAGCGGCGGGGGGCGAGACTCTGCCACAAGCTTGGTTAGATCAATTGGCTGTTGGTGGCAGGCTGGTCGCTCCCACCGTCACGCACAGTGGCCAACAAGCACTTATGGTGGTCGACAGAACAGACCAAGGTTACGAGCAAAGTGTTTTAGAGGCAGTTCATTTTGTCCCTTTAAAATCGGGTATCTCCTGAAGGATTTGGAATGAAATTGCTGAGTAGCCGTCAAAGCCTGATGGTCATTTGTGGCGTGGTTGTTTGCTTGCTGGCTGCTTGTAGCTCGCGGCCGCGTGGTCCTATCCCTGTAGAAGACCGAGTGGCTGGGCAAAGTAGTGCGCGCCCCCCTCAAAAAGTGCAGCCTCAAGCAGCAAGGCCAAGCGCACCTGTGGCTACCAGTTCGCCTGTTTCCATGGGACCCGCAATGGCCGGCTCAGAAAATGCAGGCAAGCCCGGGTTTTACAGTGTGCGCCCAGGTGACACGCTGACCAAAATCGCTTTGGAACATGGACAAGCATGGCGCGACATTGCCAAATGGAATGGCATGGACAATCCGAACGTGATTGAAGTCGATCAAGTGTTGCGAGTAGCACCGCCCGTGGTAGAGGCTGCAGCCATCAAACAAACCAAGCCACTGGCAGCTCAAACCCAAGTGTCGACCCCGTCAGCGTCCATTTCACCCCCAAGCACAACCACCGCTCCTGCCAACATCAGTGACGATGGGATGGCCTTCTCATGGCCTCACCCAGGGCCCGTCTTGACAGGTTTTGATGAAGCCAAAAACAAAGGTCTCGATTTGGCAGGCAAGGCGGGCGATCCTGTGCTGGCGGCTGCCGACGGCAAAGTGGTCTATTCAGGCTCAGGTCTTCGGGGGTATGGCAATTTGATCATTCTGAAGCACAACAATACCTACTTAACGGCTTACGCGCACAACCAAACACTTCTGGTCAAAGAAGACCAAACCGTGACCAAAGGCCAACGTATTGCCGAGATGGGCAACTCGGATGCTGATCGCGTGAAGTTGCATTTTGAAATTCGCAAGCAAGGCAAACCAGTTGACCCTGCCAAACTATTGCCAGCCCGTCCATGAGCAAACAGAACGACGCAACACGAGAAGAACAGACACAAGAAATTATCTTAGGACGGTCTGATTTACCCACAGGGTGGTTGTACATTGATGCGCTCGACATGGAAGCCCAAGGCATTGCCCGAAGGCCAGACGGCAAAGTGGTTTTTGTGGAAGGTGCTTTGCCATTTGAACTGGTCACTGTCAATGTCCACCGTAAAAAGAACAATTGGGAAGCGGGAGTCGTCACAGCGGTGCACCGCGAATCTTCTCAACGGGTAAAGCCTGGTTGCCCGCACTTTGGCTTGCATGCTGGCGCTTGTGGTGGTTGCAAGATGCAGCACTTAGAAGCCAGTGCGCAAGTGGCGGTGAAACAGCGTGTCCTAGAAGACAATTTGTGGCACTTGGGCAAAGTCAAACCCGAGAACTTGTTGCGGCCTATGGAAGGTCCTAGTTGGGGCTACCGTTACCGCGCCCGCATGTCAGTGCGCTATGTTCATAAAAAAGGTGAAGTCCTCATTGGTTTTCATGAACGTAAAAGCCGTTATGTGGCCGACATCAAGACTTGCAGAGTTTTGCCGCCCAAAATCAGTGCACTTTTGCTGCCACTGCGCCAACTTATTTTTGGCATGGACGCCCGTGAAACGGTGCCTCAAATCGAATTGGCGCAGGGCGACACCGTCACAGCTTTGGTGTTGCGTCATTTAGAACCCCTGAGCAGTGCCGATGAAGAGCGCTTGCGAGCATTTGCTTCACTGCATGATGTGCAGTGGTGGCTGCAAATTAAAGGTCCTGACACCGTCAAGCTCATGGACGAAGGCGGCACAGAACTCTCGTATGACTTGCCTGATTTTGGCGTGCACATGCCCTTCAAGCCCACTGATTTCACGCAGGTCAATCCGCACATCAATCGGGTCTTGGTCACACGGGCCTTGCGCCTCCTGAAGCCTGAAGCACACGAGCGAGTCATCGATTGGTTTTGTGGTTTGGGTAATTTCACATTGCCCATTGCCACAACGGCCAAAGAGGTGTTAGGCATCGAAGGCGCAGAAACTTTGGTGGCGCGCTCGCGTGAAAATTACGAACACAACCAAACGCTTAGGGAAGGCAACAAACGCTTAGCGCCCACCTCGTTCATTGCGCGCAACTTGTTTGAAATGACCCCTGAAATGCTCATGGCAGATGGCATTGCCGACAAGTGGCTGATTGACCCACCAAGGGAAGGCGCCTTCGCTTTGGCAAAG
>CANHXV010000096.1 GCA_947464665.1 Comamonadaceae bacterium | reverse complement strand
CTGGTCTTCGCTCAAACCCAGCGTGGCGCTCAGGTACTTGAGAACACGCAGGTTATTGATGGGGTGAATTTCACAAGCAATCGATTGCGCCAAAGCACGGACACGCGCTCTGCCCAAAGAATCCTTTGGCAACAAGGCAGGCTCAGGGTGAGTTTCATCCAAGTATTCAATGATGGCCATGGACTGACTCAGATGCTGTCCCTTGACAACCAAGTTAGGTACCAGATTGTCAGCTGCCACGCTGCTGTAGGCTGCTTCCTTGTGCTCGCCCTTGCCAATGTGAACTGCGATATATTCATAGGGCAAGCCCTTCAAATTCAATGCAATTCGGACCCGAAATGACGCTGAGGAACGGAAGTAATTGTAAAGTTTCATAGGCATTAGCATAAACTGGAAACATGTCCGCCGACACCCTGCAACCCCATCTTCCGTGGATTGAAAGCCATTTACCACTGCCCCCTGTCGAAAACGCATGGGGCGAGGACACTGAAGCGCCAGGCTTGCTTGCAGCTGGCTCAGATCTAGGGGTTGAGCGTCTTTTAGAAGCCTATGCCAAAGGCGTTTTTCCTTGGTTCAACCCCGATCAACCTGTGCTGTGGTGGAGCCCCGATCCCCGCATGGTGCTGCAAATCAAAGACTTCAAACTACACCGATCTTTGCGCAAAACGCTCGCTCGGTATGCAGGGCATCCCCAATTTGAATTGGGCTTTGACCGCGCCTTTGACGATGTCATTGAAGCTTGCGCACAAAGCCCCAGAGAAGGACAAAGAGGCACATGGATTGTGCCGACCATGGTGGAGGCCTACAAAGCGCTTCATCGCGCAGGCTATGCGCACAGCGCAGAAACATGGCTCGATGGCCACTTGGTGGCTGGCCTCTACTTTGTTTGCATTGGCAAAGCCGTGTTTGGCGAGTCCATGTTCAGCACACTCAGTGACGGCTCCAAAATGGCTCTGGCGGCCCTGGTGAATGTTTGCGATCAACACGGCATTCAAGCTATCGATTGTCAGCAAAACACAGCGCACCTGGCGTCGATGGGCGCAAGCGAAATGACACGCGCCGCTTTTTTGGCTCAAAGTGTTCCTGCCTTGCAACTCACAAGTCCTGATTGGAAAAATGCCCACATTGATTGGGATGTTTGGCGAACGGGCGCCTCATGACACACCTCAAGGACTTGCCATTCAGCACGCTGCAGTTTTATGCCACTGCGGCCTACCCTTGCAGTTACCTTGATGGCCGTGAGGCGCGCTCTCAGGTGGCAACTCCCAGTCATTTGATTCAAACCGATGTGTACTCTGACTTGGTAGAGCGCGGTTTTCGAAGAAGTGGTCTCTTCACCTACCGGCCCTATTGCGATGGCTGCCAAGCGTGCGTGCCCCTGCGCGTACTTTGCAATGAATTCAAGCCCAACAAGAGTCAAAAACGTGCCCTGAAAAAACATCAGAATTTGGTGGCTCGCGTTTCTCGCTTAGGCTTTGAAAGTGAACATTACGACTTGTATTTGCGCTATCAAAACAGTCGCCATTCTGGTGGCGGTATGGACCAAGACAGCGTTGAGCAGTACAAGCAGTTTTTGCTTCAAAGTCGAGTCAATTCGAGGTTGGTTGAATTCAGAAAAGCCTGCGCCCCTGGCCAGGTGGGTGAACTCAAAATGGTCTGCATTGTCGATGTCTTGAACGAAGGACTTTCTGCTGTGTACACCTTTTATGCCCCAGAGGAGCATGCCAGTTACGGCACGTATGGCGTACTTTGGCAAATTCAACAGGCCAAAGACTTGGGGCTACCTTATGTTTACATGGGCTACTGGATTGGTGCCAGCCCCAAAATGCAATACAAAGAGCGCTTTACCCCCTGCGAGAGCCTTCAGCAGGACCAATGGAGACCCCACCCCTTTGTGCGCTGACAAATTGGAACGACACAAAGTCAATTTCATCTTGTAAAATATAATTTCACAAACAGTCCAAGGTCCAGTCCCATGAGAAAAGCTGAAGCACACCCGCCAGCAGCACCGACCATTCAAGTCATCGAGCGCTTGTTTTCACTCATGGATGTTTTGGCTTCAAGGGAAGATGCTATTTCGCTGAAAGAGATCAGTGAAAAAACAGGTCTGCACCCTTCTACCGCACACCGAATCTTGAACGACCTGACCATTGGTCGTTTTGTGGATCGCCCAGAACCTGGCAGCTATCGCTTGGGCATGCGCATGTTGGAGTTGGGCAATTTGGTGAAGGCCCGTCTCAATGTGCGCGATGCAGCTCTCGCACCCATGCGTGATTTGCACAAACAAATTCAGCAACCCGTTAACTTAAGCATGCGCCAAGGCGATGAAATTGTTTATATCGAACGCGCCTACAGCGAGCGCTCAGGCATGCAAGTTGTGAGGGCCATTGGTGGCCGTGCACCTTTGCACCTGACGTCGGTTGGCAAGCTGTTTTTGTCTGTGGATGAACCCATGAAGGTTAGAAGCTATGCCACGCGCACTGGCTTGAATGGGCAAACTAAAAATAGCATCACGCAACTCCAAGTCCTAGAACGTGAGCTTTCAAAGGTTCGCCAATATGGCATTGCGCGAGACAACGAGGAATTGGAATTGGGTGTGCGCTGTATTGCAGCAGGCATTTACGATGACCAAGGCAAACTGCTCGCGGGCCTTTCAATATCTGCGCCCGCCGATCGAATTGACGAAGCCTGGTCGGCCAAGTTACAAGCAACAGCCGAAGGAATTTCTCAGGCTCTAGGTTACAAAGATTGATGCTTTAACCCGCTGTATGGGCTGCAGCTAGGGTACTGCGGGCATTTTGATTTTCGACCCACCGCCTGACTCGTTCAGCATCTGCAATACGGCTCAATTTACCAGCTGAGTCCAAAAACACCATAATGATTTTGCGACCGGCCACCTTGGTTTGCATGACCAAACATTGTCCTGCTTCAGAGATGTAGCCCGTCTTTTGCAAACCGATGTCCCAATTTGGACTTTTTACAAGTCTGTTGGTTGTGTTGTATTGAAGCGTTCGGCGACCCACTGCCACCTCCCGACCTGGTGAAGTCGAGAGTTCGCGCAGCAAGGGAACGTCATAGGCGGCACCGACAAGCACCGCCAAATCAGTGGCGCTAGATTGGTTGCGACTGGACAAGCCTGTAGGTTCGACGTAACGAGTGGACGCCATACCGAGACCTTTGGCACGATCGTTCATGGCTTTCACGAACAAAGACATCCCGCCCGGATAGGTTCTGCCCAGTGCGTGTGCGGCGCGATTTTCACTGGCCATCAAGGCCAAGTGCAACAGGTCACCACGACTGAGAACTGACCCCACAGCCAAACGCGAGGTGCTGCCCTTTTCGGTGTCCACATCTTCCTGCGTGATGGTGATCATTTCGCTTTCAGCCAAGTTGGCATCGCTGATGACCAAACCAGTCATGAGTTTGGTGAGGGATGCGATGGGCAATACGGCTTGATCGTTTTTACTGATTAAAACTTCATGCGTCTCTTGGTCAATGACGAGCGCCACACTTGAGCGCAAATCGAGAAGGTCACTGCCTTCATGCAAACCAGCCAATCGACCAAAAGAGGGTCGGGTGTCTGTTGCCTTATGCTTGACAGACTTGCGGGGTTTTTGAGTGGTTTTGGCAGAGGCTTTGGGTGTGTTTTGTGCGGAAGCCACCGGCTTCTTGGCGGAGACCGGTTTTCGCACCCTCTCATTTTCGGCCGCATGTGTGGAGATGGACATCAAGGCCAATATGCACAAAGGCAAACAGGGCTTGAAAACACGGTAGGAAAACAGGCAATTGAGTGGATTCAAAGCAATACTTTCAAGGTCCAAAGTCATTCAGAATTTGGCGGATGTCACAGAAACTTCCGACAGTGTACCTAAATAAAAAAGTTGCGCAAGATCAACACCTTGCGCAAGCTTCTTGAAGACCTTGATCAGTCTCGCCTAACAAGTACCTAGCCCTGCGCCGCAACCCTGTCTGCCTTGCTTTGCAGTTTATTCAAGGCACTCAAGTAGGCCTTGGCCGAGGCCACAATGATGTCGGGATCGGAACCAACGCCATTGACCACACGACCGCTGTTTTGCAAGCGAACCGTGACCTCTCCTTGGCTTTCAGTCGATCCGCTGATGGCGTTCACAGAATAAAGTACCATTTCAGCACCACTCTCGACAATCGACTCAATGGCTTTAAGGGATGCGTCTACGGGCCCATTTCCCTCTGACTTGCCATGAACTTCCTTGCCACTGACCGTGAAAACAATGGCGGCGCTGGGTCGCTCCCCTGTTTCGCTGTGTTGCGCTAAAGATACAAATGCATATTGCTCTTTGTCTTGGGTGACGCTTTCTTCGCTGACCAAAGCCAAGATGTCTTCGTCAAATATTTCGCTTTTACGGTCTGCCAATTCTTTGAATCGCGTGAAAGCCGCATTCAATTCTGTTTCGCTTTCAAGCAAAACACCCAACTCTTGCAAGCGCTGTTTGAACGCATTGCGACCGCTTAACTTGCCCAGCACAATTTTGTTGGCAGACCAGCCTACATCTTCTGCGCGCATGATTTCGTAGGTGTCGCGAGCTTTGAGCACGCCATCTTGGTGAATGCCAGATGCATGGGCAAAGGCATTGGCCCCCACCACCGCCTTGTTCGGTTGAACGACAAATCCTGTGGTCTGACTCACCATCCGACTGGCTGCCACGATATGGATGGGGTCGATGTTCATCTCTAGGCCAAAGTAGTCTTTGCGCGTTTTGACGGCCATGACAATTTCTTCCAAAGAACAATTACCAGCCCGCTCACCCAGGCCGTTGATGGTGCACTCAACCTGACGTGCGCCGCCCAGCTTGACACCCGCCAAACTGTTGGCCACCGCCATGCCCAAGTCATTGTGGCAATGTACGGACCAAACGGCTTTGTCAGAGTTTGGAATGCGTTCGCGCAGTGTTTTGATGAACTGGCCATACAACTCAGGCACAGCGTATCCGACGGTATCGGGCACGTTGATGGTGGTTGCGCCTTCAGCAATGACCGCCTCCAAAATTTTGCACAAGAAATCCATGTCACTGCGGTAGCCATCTTCAGGGCTGAACTCGACGTCGGCAACCAAGTTGCGTGCAAACCTGACGGACAGTTTGGCCTGCTCGAAAACCTGATCTGGCGTCATGCGCAGTTTCTTCTCCATGTGCAGCTCAGAGGTTGCTATGAAGGTATGAATTCGGCCGTTGTTGGCTCCCTTCAAGGCTTCTGCAGCGCGTGAAATATCGCGGTCGTTGGCGCGTGAAAGGGAACAAATGGTGGAGTCTTTGATGGCGTTAGCAATGGCCTTCACAGCTTCAAAGTCACCATTGGAGCTGGCTGCAAAACCGGCCTCGATGACGTCAACTCGCAAGCGCTCTAATTGACGCGCAATGCGCAGTTTTTCGTCACGCGTCATGGATGCGCCTGGTGACTGCTCACCATCACGCAATGTCGTGTCAAAAATAATCAATTTATCGGCCATGTTTCACTCCTGGTTTGAGAACTTCAAAAAAGCGACTCTGAAATAAAAAAAGCCCGCTGCGTTTGGCATACGGGCTTGTTGGGAAACTGAACAGCGTGCGCTATACATCCCGCCCGTGGGGCGTCAGCAGTAGAGCTAGTAAATTCAATTTCATGGAAATACTGTATCACAACTTTTAGAAAACGTCATCAACGATGAAGCCCACGCTCATCAGGGTCTTCTGTGGAGGTGCTGATCACGCTGGTTTGCTCGCCCTTAAAACGGCGCCAGCCATACAACACATAGCCGCTCAGGCCATAAATGACGAACAAGCCAAAAAGCACCATGGGTGGGTGAATATTGACTGCTGCAATGCCAAGCGCAATGAGCACGATGACCACAAAGGGCACGCTTTGCTTCATGCTGACATCTTTGAAACTGTAAAAGGGCACATTGGTCACCATGGTCAGCCCTGAAAACAGAGCCACCACAAACATGGGCCAAGCCATGGTCGTGGCTACAATTTCCGCATCGGTCATGATGGAGATGAAGCCCATGACCAGAGCGGCCGCGGCGGGTGACGGCAGTCCTTGAAAAAATCTTTTGTCAACCACGGCCGTGTTGACATTGAATCGAGCCAAGCGCAATGCAGCGCAGGCACAGTAGACAAACGCGGCTATCCAACCCCAACGACCCAAGCCTTTGAGAGACCACTCGTAAGCAATCAAGGCAGGCGCTGCACCAAATGAGACCATGTCGGACAAAGAATCCATCTGCTCTCCAAAGGCACTTTGGGTGTTGGTCATGCGTGCAACACGACCGTCCAAACTGTCTAGCACCATGGCACAGAACACCCCAATGGCGGCCATGTCAAAACGGCCATTCATGGCCATCACGATGGCATAAAAGCCACCGAACAAGGCCGCCAACGTGAAGAGATTAGGCAACACGTAAATGCCCTTTCGGGGCTTACGCGGTTGACTGCTCAACTCTACGTCGTCGGAATTTTCTAAACCATCGTGCATGCGGGCTTTCGTTCAGTTGAAGCGGATGCCGAAATCAATTACGCGTTTTGTCGACCAACTTGTTTTTCGCAATCCAAGGCATCATAGAGCGCAATTGTGCACCTACAACTTCAATGGAGTGCTCAGAAGTCAAGCGGCGACGTGCAGTCATGCTTGGGTAGTTGGTACGGCCTTCCAAGATGAACATCTTGGCGTACTCACCAGTTTGAATGCGCTTCAATGCGTTGCGCATGGCTTCGCGTGATTGCTCGTTGATGATTTCAGGGCCCGTCACGTATTCGCCATACTCTGCATTGTTAGAGATAGAGTAGTTCATGTTGCCAATGCCGCCTTCGTAAATAAGGTCAACAATGAGCTTCAATTCGTGCAGGCACTCGAAGTAAGCCATTTCGGGAGCGTAACCAGCTTCCACCAAAGTCTCGTAACCCATCTTGATCAGTTCAACAGCGCCGCCGCACAAAACGGCTTGCTCACCGAACAGGTCAGTTTCTGTTTCTTCTTTGAAGTTGGTTTCAATGATGCCGGCTTTGCCACCACCGTTGGCCATGGCATAGCTGAGAGCCAATGCACTGGCTTTACCACTTCTGTCTTGGTGCACTGCCACGAGGTGAGGCACACCGCCACCTTGCGTGTAGGTGTTGCGAACTGTGTGGCCCGGTGCCTTTGGCGCAACCATCCAAACGTCGAGGTCTTCACGGGGCACCACTTGGTTGTAGTGAACGTTGAAACCGTGGGCGAATGCCAGTGACGCGCCTTTTTTAATGTTGGGCTCCACATCGTTGCGGTACACGTCAGCAATTTGCTCGTCAGGCAACAAAATCATGACGACGTCGGCTGCTTTCACCGCATCAGCCACTTCCATCACATTGAGGCCAGCTTTGGCGACTTTAGGCCAGCTGGCGCCGTTTTTGCGCAAACCCACAACCACTTTCACGCCGCTGTCGTTCAAGTTTTGGGCGTGTGCGTGGCCTTGTGAGCCGTAGCCAATGATGGCCACTGTTTTGCCTTTGATGACGCTGAGGTCACAGTCTTTGTCG
>CANHXV010000095.1 GCA_947464665.1 Comamonadaceae bacterium | reverse complement strand
TGGCAAGGCGACTTCCCTGGTCACGAAGTGTCCAACGCTCCGCTGGCAGCCAACTATTTCAACATGCGCAAAACCACGATCTATGGCGGCAGCAATGAAGTGCAGCGCAACATCGTGGCTCAAGTGGTTTTGGGTTAATTTGTTACCCCCTTAAGGACACAACATGGATTTCGACTTTTCAGACGATCAAGAACAATTGCGCGATGCTGTTCGCAAATGGGTCGACAAGGCTTACACCTTCGACCGCCGCCGCGAAATCACACTGGCGGGTGGCTTTGACCGCGCCGCCTACACAGAGCTGGCCGAGTTGGGCCTGTGTGGCCTGTATGTCAGTGAAGGCCAAGGCGGCATGGGCATGGGGCCTGTTGAAGGCATGGTGGTGATGGAAGAGTTGGGCCGCGGTATTGTGCTCGAACCGCTGCAACAAGCCTTCATTGCTGGCGCAGTTTTAGAGGGCTATGCAAGCGACACTTTGAAAGCCGCTTGGCTGCCCAAAATTGCAGCTGGTGAAGCCATTGTGGTTTTGGCACACCAAGAGAGAAAATCCCGGTACAACTCCCAAAAATGCGATGCACAAGCAACGCATCAAGACGGCCATTGGCTTATCACTGGCACCAAAAGCATGGTGGCTGTAGGCGATCATGCAGATGCCTATTTGGTACCTGCCATGGCATCTGGCAAGCTGGCTTTGTTCTTGGTTGCCAAGGGCGCCAAGGGCAGCAGCACCTCAGGCTACGGCACCCAAGACGGTGGGCGCGCCGCAGAGCTTCAGCTCAATCAAAGTTCGGCCAGCTTGCTCACCCTCGATGGCCAAATCGCATTGAGCCACGCAGTAGACATCGGCATTGCGTGTGTTTGCGCTGAAGGTGTTGGCGTGATGGATAAAACCATGTCCATCACAGTGGAGTACATGAACACCCGCAAACAATTCAACACCACCATCGCAACTTTCCAAGCCCTGCGTCACCGCGTGGCCGACATGAAAATGCAGTTGGAGCTGGGCCGCTCAATGAGCTATTACGCCAGCTTGAAACTGAACGCACCCGCCATTGAGCGGCATCAAGCCATGGCCCGCGCCAAATACCAAATGGGCAATTCCATGCGCTATGTCGGCCAACAATCTGTGCAGTTGCATGGGGGCATTGGGGTGACCGACGAATACATCGTGAGCCACTACTTCAAGAAATTGACGCAACTTGAAATGACTTTCGGCGACACCCTTCACCACTTGGGCCAGGTGTCCGCCAGCATGCAAGAAACTGCTGGCGTTTTTGCTTAAAGCAGGTCTGATATCTAATCGATCAATCTGGAGTTTTGAGGCACATGTGCCATCAAAAACTCCATTTGGTCGGTCAAGATTCTGCGGTTTCGCAAAATGAAATCTTCCCAGAGGCTGGGCACATAAGGGGTGTAAAGCAAGGGCATGCCTGCCTGCTCAGGCGTCCTACTGCTTTTACGGTGATTGCATGATCGACACGCCGTGACCACATTCATCCAATTGTCGATGCCATTTTGCGCAAAAGGCACAATGTGCTCTCGAGTGAGTTCGGTTTCATGAAATCGCTGGCCGCAATAAGCACACACATTGCGATCGCGAACAAACAATTTGCCATTGGTCAGGCCAGGGCGAAGTTCGAAAGGGTTGATGCCATGAACACCGCGGGTGCCAATGATGCTGTTGACCTTGATGATGGACTGCTCGCCCGTGATGGCGTTGTGGCCACCATGAAAAACGGCAATTTCTTGGCCCGCCTCCCAACGTACATCTTGCGCTGCGTAATAAACCACGGCTTGTTCCAAAGAAATCCACGACTGTGGGAGCCCTTGGGCAGACAATTTCAAGACCTTCACAAGCGCCTCCATCTAACGGTAAAACCATGACATGAAACGAGAACAGGCCAGTCTTTCTGGTCAGTCACAATATACCCTGTAATCAATTCATATTTATGACTCAAGCAGCATGAAGGTATTTCGCGGATTCAATCACCCAGACAGGGCCCAGCAATGCGCCTTGACAATCGGCAACTTTGATGGCGTCCACCGCGGCCACCAGGCCATGCTCGCTCTTTTGAAAAACGAAGCCGCACATCGCGGGGTACCCAGTTGCGTGATGACCTTCGAGCCGCACCCCCGAGATTTTTTTGCCAAGCTTCAGAAGAAGCCTGAATTGGCACCTGCACGAATTGCCACCCTGCGCGACAAATTGCTAGAACTTGAGCGATGTGGCATTGACCAAGTCGTGGTTTTGCCCTTCGACGAACGCTTAGCCCGTCAATCACCTGAGGACTTCATTCAGCTGGTCTTGGTCAAAGGCTTGGGCGTCAAATATTTGCTGGTGGGCGATGATTTTCGCTTTGGCGCCAAGCGGGCCGGTGACTACACCATGCTCGATGCCGCCGGTCAGCGCCTCGGCTTTGATGTGGCTCGCATGAACAGCTACGAAGTGCATGGCCTCAGAGTTTCAAGCTCAGCCGTCAGAGAAGCCCTAAGCCGGGGTGATATGAAAGCTGTGACCCGCCTTTTGGGAAGGCCCTACAGCATCAGCGGCCACGTGGTGCATGGCCGAAAGCTGGGACGTGGCTTGGGCGCCTCGGTTGAAGGGGCTGAGGACGGCTTCAGAACCCTCAACTTGCGCTTTAGTCACTGGCAACCCGCAGCCAGCGGCATTTTCAACGTGGAAGTCCATGGCTTAAGCACGCAAGCCTTGCAAGGGGTGGCCAATTTGGGCATTCGTCCCTCTTTGGACCCCGCGGATGTCAATGGTGGCCGGGTGCTCTTGGAGACCCATTGCCTAGATTGGCCAAGCCAGCTGGGGCTTGAAGGTGGCTACAGTAAAATCATCCGAGTTGACTTGCTGCACAAATTACACGACGAACTCAAGTACGACAGCTTGCAAGCCCTGACCGTGGGCATTGCCAAGGACTGTGACGATGCGCGTGCTTTTTTCGCCGCGAGAGATGCGACTTTGCAAGTCCCCACACCATGACGCTTTGAACAATGTCTGAACCAAAAACAAATTACCGCGCCACCCTGAACATGCCCGACACCGCTTTTGCGATGCGCGGCGACTTGCCCAAGCGTGAGCCCGCCTGGGCCAAAGCTTGGAGTGACCAAGGTCTCTACAAAAAACTCCGCTTGGCACGGCAGGGTGCGCCTTTGTTTGTGTTGCACGATGGCCCACCCTACGCCAATGGCAATTTGCACATTGGACATGCCCTGAACAAAGTGCTCAAAGACATGATTGTCAAGTCCAAGCAATTGGCAGGCTTTGACGCGCAATACATTCCGGGCTGGGACTGCCACGGTTTACCCATTGAAAACGCCATTGAAAAATTGCATGGTCGCAAACTCACTCGCGACGACATGCAGTCCAAGAGCCGCGCCTTTGCCACCGAGCAAATTGACCAACAGCGGGAAGACTTCAAACGCTTGGGTGTGCTGGGCGATTGGGAGCGTCCTTATCGCACCATGGACTTTGCCAATGAAGCCGGCGAAATTCGCGCCTTCAAACGTGTCATTGAACGTGGTTTTGTGTACCGCGGCCTCAAGCCTGTTTACTGGTGCTTCGATTGCGGCTCTTCCTTGGCCGAATTTGAAATTGAATACGCCGACAAAAAGAGCGATACCTTGGATGTGGCCTTTGAAGCCGCCGACCAAGCGGCATTGGCCAAGGCCTTTGATTTGAAAGAATTGCCCGACCAAACTCAATCGGCCTTTGCTGTCATCTGGACTACCACTGCATGGACCTTGCCTGCCAACCAAGCTCTCAACGTCCATCCTGAATTGGTTTATGCCTTGGTGAACACCGACAAAGGCCTGTTGGTTCTGGCAGAGTCTTTGGTCGAAAAATGTTTAGAGCGCTACAAGTTGAAAGGTCAGGTGGTTGCCACCACCACAGGCAACAAATTGGGTGGCTTGAATTTCAAACACCCGTTGTACGACGTGCATGAAGGCTACAAGCGCTTCTCGCCCGTGTATGTGGCCGAATACGTTAGCGCGCAAGACGGAACGGGCATTGTTCACTCATCGCCCGCTTACGGCGTTGATGACTTTAACTCGTGTGTGGCCAATGGCCTGGCCTATGACGACATCTTGAACCCTGTTCAAGGCAATGGCAGCTACGCAGAAGACTTGCCCTTGTTTGGAGGCATGAACATTTGGAAAGCTTGTCACCGCATCATTGAGGTGCTGAGCGAAAGCAATCGCCTCATGGCCACCTATGGCATCACGCACAGCTACCCGCATTGCTGGCGCCACAAAACACCCGTCATTTACCGTGCTGCAGCGCAGTGGTTCGTGCGCATGGACGACGGCCCTGGCGTTTTCACGAAAGACAAAGCACCCAAAACTCTACGTCAGTTGGCCCTCGATGCCATCGATCAAACCAACTTCTATCCAGAAAATGGAAAAACGCGTTTGCGCGACATGATTGCCAACAGACCTGACTGGTGTATTTCGCGTCAGCGCAGCTGGGGCGTGCCAGTGCCTTTCTTCCTTCACAAAGATTCGGGTGAGTTACATCCCCGCACCATGGAAATTTTGGACCAAGCCGCCAACATCGTTGAAAAGGGCGGCATTGAAGCTTGGAGCCGTGCCACTGCAGAAGAAATTTTGGGCCCATCAGATGCCCCCCAATACACCAAGAGCACTGACATTTTGGAAGTCTGGTTTGACTCTGGTTCAACTTTCCAGCACGTGCTGCGCGGCAGTCACAAAGATGCGTACGATCGCAACCCCTTCCATGACGCAGGGCCTGAAGCCGACTTGTACTTAGAAGGACACGACCAACACCGCGGCTGGTTCCACAGCTCTTTGTTGCTGGGATGCGCTTTGTACGATCGCGCGCCTTATCGCGGTTTGCTCACGCATGGTTTTGCCACGGATGGCCAAGGCCGCAAAATGAGCAAAAGCTTGGGCAATGTGATGGCACCACAAGAGATCAGCGACAAAATGGGTGCCGAAATCGTGCGCCTTTGGGTGGCCTCCACAGACTACTCTGGTGACCTCAACATCGACGACAAAATTTTGGCACGCGTGGTTGATGCGTATCGCCGCATTCGCAATACGCTGCGCTTCTTGTTGGCCAACGTGAGTGACTTCGATCCTGCCAAAGACAGCGTGGCCGATGCCGACCTGTTGGAGATCGATCGCTTTGCATTAAGTCGCGCCGCTCAAATACAAGCCGACATCTTGGCCCACTTCAAAGTCTATGAATTCCACCCGGTGGTGTCCAAATTGCAAATCTATTGCTCAGAAGATTTGGGCGCGTTTTACTTGGACGTTTTAAAAGACCGGCTTTACACCAACGCACCCAAGTCATTGGCCAGACGGTCAGCACAAACGGTGCTGTACCGCATTACGCATGCCATGCTACGTTGGATGGCGCCGTTCCTAAGCTTTACCGCCGAAGAAGCTTGGCAAGCTTTTGGCACGTCTGAGTCTATCTTCATAGAAACCTTCAGTGACTTGGGTGCGCCCAATGCAGCGCTGCTGGCCAAGTGGACACGCATTCGCGAAATTCGCGATCAAGTGAACAAGGACATTGAAGCCCTTCGCGCCGATGGCAAAGTGGGCGCTTCACTGCAAGCCGCTGTGAACTTGCACGTCGGATCCGAAGACCACGCCTTGCTGGCCAGTTTGGGGAATGACTTGAAGTTTGTTTTCATCACTTCACAACTGAATTTGGAAACCGGCTCCGAGATGCTCGCCAAGGTCTCTGTCAGTCAAGACACCAAGTGCGAGCGTTGCTGGCATTACGCTCCTGATGTGGGCGTGAATCCTGCACATCCCACACTGTGCGGACGGTGCGACAGCAACTTGCATGGCTCGGGTGAAACGCGCCTGTTTGCTTAAACTATTTAAGTGATATGGCACGCAGCAAAATCGCTTTCAAATCAGGCTCTGGCGTTTGGCTTTGGTTGGGCATTGCGCTCATCATTCTCTTGCTTGACCAATTGACCAAAATTGCGGTGGTGGGTGCGTTTCAGTTGGGTGAAACTTTGCCCATGACATCCTTCTTCAATTTGGTCCGCGTCCACAACCCCGGTGCCGCATTTTCTTTCTTGGCCGATGCAGGCGGTTGGCAGCGCTGGTTCTTCACCGGACTGGGTGCTGTGGCTGCCTTGGTGATGGTTTATTTGCTGCGCATGCACGCTGGCCAAACATTGTTTTGTCTGGCATTGTCTCTGCTGTTGGGCGGTGCTGTCGGTAATGTGATCGATCGCGTGCTATACAGCCACGTCATTGATTTTCTAGACTTTTACTACGGCACTTGGCACTTTCCCGCCTTCAACGTGGCCGACAGTGCCATCACCCTAGGGGCATGTCTGCTGATCTTGGACGAGTTGCTGCGCGTTCGTCGCGGCAAATAAAACTCAAGCCCTCATCAAAAAGGACACTTGATCAAGTGTCCTTTTCTTTGCCAAAGGAAAAGCTTTTTTTCCTTTTTAACATGCCTAGACTTTAGAGCGTGAGAATGGTACAGCCGGTAGTTTTGCGGGCTTCCAAGGCACGATGCGCTTCTTGAACTTGGGTCAAGGGAAAAGTTTGATCGATGTGAATTTTCACCTTGCCACTTTGCACCACGGCAAACAAATCGTTGGCCATGGCCTGTGTACTTTCGCGCGTGGTGATGTGGCTGAACAAAGTTTGGCGTGTGACATACAAAGAACCTTTGACACCCAAAACACCCGGTGAAATTGGCGGCACGGCACCTGAAGCATTACCGAAAGTTGCCATCAACCCGAAAGGACGCAAGCAATCGAGGGACTTGTCCCAGGTGTCTTTGCCCACTGAGTCGTAAACAACTTTCAAGCCTTTGCCACCTGTAATGTCTTTCACGCGTGTTAAGAAGTCGTCGGTACTGTAGTTGATGCAATATTCTGCACCATTGGCAATGGCCAGTTGGCATTTGGCGTCAGAGCCAGCCGTACCAATCATGCGAAAGCCCAAAGCTTTGCCCCATTGGCAGGCAATCAGACCCACACCACCCGCGGCTGCGTGGAACAGCACATGATCCCCAGCTTGCAAGCCTTCAACAGGGCGCGTCTTCAAAAGCAAATATTGGGCTGTGAGGCCCTTGAGCATCATGGCTGCGCCTGTTTCAAAAGAAATATCGTCTGGCAGTTTGCAAACAGTCTTGGCGGGCATGACGCGCTCTTCACAATAACTGCCTGGGGGTTGGCTGGCATAGGCCGCACGATCGCCCACCTTAAGGTGTGTTACACCTTCACCTACGGCTTCAACAATGCCTGAGCCTTCCATGCCCAACTTCAAAGGCATTGGCAAGGTGTACAAACCGCTGCGTTGGTAAACGTCAATGAAGTTCAATCCAATGGCTTTGTGGCGGATGCGAATTTCGCCAGGACCGGGCTGGCCCACTGTAACGTCTACCAATTTGAGTTGTTCTGGACCACCGTTTTGGTCGATTTGGACGGCTAAGCTCATGTGTTTCTCCTTGGAAATTGAAATTCTGATGTGAACGGCTTGTGAGCCACAATCACGTTGACCGCTACTTTGCCACGAATT
>CANHXV010000094.1 GCA_947464665.1 Comamonadaceae bacterium | reverse complement strand
CTCATTGGCGCCGAAATTGATTACAAAGAAGACCTGCAAGGCGCGCAGTTTGTGATCAAGAACCCCAATGCCACCAGCACATGTGGCTGCGGCTCATCCTTCTCAACCTGATTCCATTCAGATTGACGCAGAGCTATCTTGGGTAGATAGCTCCCAACACACGGGCGCCTCGAGCGCCCGTGACGCTTTCTAGATTACCTGTTTCTCGCCTCATGGTTTTGGCGGCTAGCCACGCAAAGGCTGCTGCTTCTACTTGCAAAGGCGGCAAACCGTGCGCTTCAGTAGAGGCTATTTGCACACCCGGTGCATGTACTTTTAGGCGCGACATGAGATGGCCGTTGAGTGCGCCACCACCACACACCCAAAGTTGCTTGGCATCTGGCGCATGACGTTTTAAATCGTTTGCAATGGCCAGTGCTGTGAATTCGCAAAGTGTGGCTTGCACATCGACAGCGGCAAATTCATTTTGCAAATGGTGTTGCAACCAAGTGGCGTTGAACAAATCTCGGCCTGTGCTTTTGGGAGGAGCTAGATGCAAGAAGGGCTCGGTCTGCAAACTTTCTAAAAGCGCCGGGATGACTTGACCTTGAGCCGCCCATGCACCATTGGCATCAAATTCTTTGCCCTGGTGCAGTTGCACCCAGTGGTCCATGAGTGCGTTGCCAGGGCCGCAGTCAAAGCCAGTGATGGCGGTGCTTGTAGGCTTTGCATGGCTGTGAGTTGAGGCGCTTGGCAAGATGCTGATGTTGGAGATACCGCCAATGTTCACAACCGCCACAGTGTGTGTGCTGGCGCCAAAAATTTCTGCATGAAAGGCGGGCACCAAGGGAGCGCCTTGTCCGCCTGCGGCCAAGTCGCGTGTTCTGAAATCGGCAACCACATCAATGCTCGTGAGTTCGGCCAGAAGGGCTGGGTTATTCAGTTGCAAGGTATAGCCCACCGCGCTTTGGCCAGTGCTGGCGTCTGCGTCAAATTCAAGCGGGCGGTGGCGAACAGTTTGACCATGTGCGCCAATGGCTTGAATGTCATTGGCTTGCTTTGAGCTTTGTTGCATTAAGGCGTGAACCACTTTGGCATAGTCTCTTGCTAAGCGATTGCCAGCCAATGCAGCGCGGTGTAATTCGTTGTTGCCAGGGGTATTCAGGCTCAGAAGTTCTGCGCGAAATTTAGCGTCAAATGGCTGAAAGACATGCTGCAAAACTTTCAGTTGGCGCGTGCATAACAAAGTAGAAGGCGTGTCTTGTTCAATCGACATGCCACTTGGTGTGCTTTCTTGCCACTCAAGCAAAACACCGTCCACACCATCAAGCGAGGTGCCAGACATCAAGCCAATGAAATAAAGGGGGGAGGAGGTCAACCTGGCCCCTGCCAACGCCAATGATTATTGAACGTTGCCTTGGCGCATTTGCGCCGCAGCCATCAATTGTGAACGAGCATATTCAGCGCGTTGGTTGAACTTTGGGCGAAGTGCCGCAGAAATGGGTTCGGCCGAACCTTGCTTAGCCAAAGTGAGAGGGTCTACGTGGCGTCCGTTCATGCGGAATTCAAAGTGCAGGTGAGGGCCTGTGGAGAGTCCGGTGGAACCCACTGCACCAACAATATCGCCTTGCTTGATGGTTTGTCCTTTGCGCACATTCATGCGGCTCAGGTGAGCATAGGCGGTGCTTTGATGGGCATTGTGCTGAATGACAACCATGTTGCCATAGCCGCCTTGGAAGCTGCTTTCTGCCACCACGCCGTCGGCCACAGAGATAACAGGCGTACCCACAGGGGCCGCATAGTCAACGCCTGTGTGGGCACGCATGGTTTGCAGAATGGGATGCTCGCGCATGCCAAAGCCGCTGGTTCGGCGAGAGTAAGGCATGGGCGAGGCCAAGAAGGCTCGGCGAAGGCTGTCGCCGTCCATGGTGTAGTAAGCACCTTTTTGTCCAGGCTCTTGGAACCAAACTGCGTTGTAAGTCTTTTTGTCGTTGATGATTTCTGCGCTGAGCAAACGGCCAGTGCGCAAAGGCTCACCTTCGGCTTCCAGGGTTTCGTAAACCACGGAGAAAACTGCACCTTTGCGCAATGCGCGGTGGAAGTCAATTTGGCCAGAGAACACATCGGCCAATTGCCGAGTGACGGAGTCGGGCAGTCGTGCTTCGTCGGAGGCGGCGTACAAGGAGGAAGCAACTGTGCCGCCCGCCATGCGAACGCTGGCTGTCAGGGGGGCTGTGTCGGTGCGAACACTGAAGTTGTTTTGTTGATCGCGGGTGATGACCATGCGCTGGAATTGGGCGTCGTTTTCGCTTCTGAGCCAGCGCGTTGTGAGGGTCAGCAGTTGTTGTTGCTCATTGGCTTCAACAGAGACGTTGCGACCCGAGCGGTTGAGCAAGGCTTGCCGAGCTTCTGGCGTTTGGCGGATGTAGGCTGCGGCAGCTGAATCGACCAGACCCAATCGACGCAACAGGCTTTCTGCGGTGTCAGAGCCCCGTGTGATGTCGTTGCGATAAAGTTTGAGCGTTTTTTCTTCTAAAGCAGCGACTTGCTGATCTAGATTGGTTATTTCAAGGGTTTCGACCAAAGTGCGGATTGGCAATTTGGCGGCATCGGGGCCCAGATTGGCAACCGCAAAAGCGCCACCGCCGCCGCCCAAGAACACGGCAGCCACAAGGGCTGTGACGTGTTTGGGATGACGCGCAACAAAGGCCTGCAACGTTTTGCTGTGGGCCTTGGCAAGCGTCAAAAACGGGGTGATGAAATTCATTCGGTCCAAAAAATAACAACAGGAAAGTCAGCCCTTAAAATAGGACAAACAATTCCCGCCATTCTAACGCCATAGAACACAGGCGAATACTGGAAAACCCTAATGACTTCAAGCGCTGCGAACCAATTTCCCGTGACAGATGCTGTCAAAGAGGCTTTGGCTGTTACTTTGAGAGGCTGTGAAGAGCTGATTCCGCAGGATGACTGGGTTAAAAAACTGGCCAAATCGGAGGCGACTGGGGTGCCTTTGCGCATCAAGTTGGGCCTTGACCCTACGGCACCCGACATCCACGTGGGGCACACCGTGGTGCTGAACAAAATGCGCCAATTGCAAAATTTGGGTCACCAGGTGATCTTTTTGATTGGCGATTTCACCAGCCTCATTGGCGATCCATCAGGCCGAAACTCAACGCGCCCACCTTTGACGCCCGAGCAAATCAAGGCCAATGCCGAAACGTATTACCGCCAGGCCAGTTTGGTTTTAGACCCCACCAAAACCGAAATTCGCTACAACTCCGAATGGAGTTTGCCCTTGGGTGCCATGGGCATGATTCAACTTGCCGCCAAGTACACCGTGGCGCGCATGATGGAGCGCAATGATTTTCACGACCGTTTTAAGGCGGGCACACCCATTAGCGTGCACGAGTTTTTGTACCCACTCATGCAGGGTTATGACTCGGTGGCTTTGAAGTCTGATTTGGAGTTGGGTGGTACCGATCAGAAATTCAACTTGCTCATGGGTCGCCATTTGCAGGCCGAGTACGGTCAAGAACCGCAATGTATTTTGACCATGCCATTGCTTGAAGGTTTGGATGGGGTGGACAAAATGTCCAAGTCTAAAAATAACTACATCGGTATTAGCGAAGATGCCAACACCATGTTTGCCAAGGTCTTGTCGATCTCTGACGTGCTCATGTGGCGTTGGTACACCTTGCTGTCATTCAAGTCGATGGCCGACATTGAAAATTTGAAGAAGCAAGTGGCAGACGGTTTGAATCCGAAGGAAGCCAAAGTGGCTTTGGCCAAGGAAATTACGACGCGCTTCCATGGCGCTGCCGCGGCCGATGCGGCCGAGCAAGACTTTATCAACCGCAGCAAGGGCGGCGTGCCCGATGAAATTCCAGATGTGAGTTTGAGTGGTGCGCCTTTGGGCATTGGCGCTTTGCTCAAGATGGCGGGCTTGGCGCCTTCGGGTTCTGAAGCCAATCGATTGATCGATGGTGGCGGTGTGCGCATTGACTCTGCCGTGGTGAGCGACAAGGGTTTGAAGTTAGAGGCTGGCACTTATGTGGTTCAGGTGGGCAAACGCAAATTTGCGCGTGTGCAATTGAGTGCTTGATGCGTTGGCTTTGATGTGGCACCTAGTGTCTTTGTGCAATGTGCGTTAACCTGAAGCCATGATTTCTAAATTGCCTTCATGGTCGCCGCGCACATTGTTGTGGGCTTCTGTGGGTGTGGCCATCATCACCATCACCCTTAAAACATGGGCATGGTGGATCACTGATTCGGTGGGTTTGCTGTCGGACGCCATGGAATCTTTGGTCAATTTGGCCAGCGCTATTTTTGGATTGATGATGGTCACGGTGGCTGCGCAACCTGCTGACGAAGAACATCCTTATGGCCATCACAAAGCAGAGTATTTCTCGTCTGGCTTTGAAGGCATTTTGATCATTGTGGCTGCGTTGGCCATTATTTGGGCGGCCAGCCACCGTATTTTTGATCCCAAGCCCATTGAGCAAGTTGGTTGGGGTTTGGCTTTGTCTGTGGGCAGTTCGGCATTGAATGGTTTGTTGGCTTGGGTCATGTTTGACGCCGCCAAAAGGCATCGATCTATTGCGCTGGAAGCGGATGCCAAACATTTGGTGACCGATGTCTGGACGTCGATAGGCGTGGTCATTGGCATTGGTTTGGTCAGTGTCACGGGCTGGTTGTGGCTAGACGCTGTGGTGGCCATTGGTGTGGCGCTGAATATTTTGAAAGAGGGTTTTCATCTGATTTGGCGATCTTCACAAGGCCTGATGGATGAGGCCGTAGAGCCTGAAGTGATTGCGCAGATTCAAGACACATTGGCAGGTTTTGCCCACCAGCGCGATAACGTGTCGATCATTCGTTTTGACCACGTGACCACGCGCAAAGCAGGGCAACGCAGATTTGTAGACATGCACATGCACATGCCTGCCTCTTGGACTTTGGGCCGTGCAGCGGCGCTTCGTTCTAGTGTGGAGCAAGCCTTGATGAGTTCGGTGCCGGGTTTGCGTGCCTCCATCCAGTTGCTGCCTTCAGATGTGGAAGCCCACTTTGATTCAGAAAGAGATTTGCTGTGATTGGATTGGTGCAGCGTGTTTCTGAAGCGCGAGTGGTGGTGGATGGCCAAGTGATTGGGCAAATTCAAAAGGGTTTGTTGTTGCTCTTGTGTGCGGAGCAAGGTGATACGTTTGTCAATGCCGACAAGCTGCTCAGCAAACTATTGAAGCTGCGTGTTTTTAGCGACGACGCTGGCAAGATGAACCGCTCGCTGCTGGATTTGGATGGCAATGGTTTGCAGGGCGGCTTGTTGATTGTGAGTCAATTTACCCTGGCAGCTGATGTGAGTGGCGGCAATCGACCTAGCTTTACTCGCGCCGCCTCACCAGATGACGGGCAACGCTTGTATGACTACTTCGTAGCCCAAGCTCGCGGAGCTCACCCAATTGTTCAAACTGGGCAATTTGCGGCTGACATGAAAGTTCACTTGGTGAATGACGGACCTGTCACCATTCCAATCCAAATTTAAGTTGATCTTTTTGATTGGGCTTTGCTAAAAGCTCACAAAAGGGTACTATTGATTCTGTAATAAACCAATGTTTCTTTAGTGAAACAAAATGATGGAATCTACAACTGCTTCAGTCATTCCTGCGATTGAATTTATCGGCGTCGAAAAAAGGTTTGCTGCGCGCGGTAAATCTGCAGAAGTATTGGCTGCGCGCGACATTAATTTTTCAATCCAGCCTGGCGAGGTGGTTTCCATCATTGGCCCATCAGGGTGCGGCAAAAGCACATTGCTCAACATGGGCTCGGGTTTGGCTAAGCCTTCCAAAGGGGTTGTCAAAGTTAACGGTGAAATGGTCTCGGGCCCCAACAAGCATGTAGCCTTCATGCTGCAAAAAGATTTACTCATGCCATGGCGAACTATTTCTGAAAATGTGGAATTCGGTTTGGAGCTTCGGAGTGTGCCGCGCGCAGAACGTGCAGAAATTTCGACGCGATTGCTGGCAAAGTGTCATTTAAAAGGTTTTGGTGAACACTACCCGAATCAACTGTCAGGCGGCATGCGGCAACGCGCAGCCTTGGCCAGAACTTTGGCAGTTGATCCATTGGTCCTGTTGATGGACGAGCCCTTTTCAGCGCTGGATGCGCAGACCAAAATGATTCTCCAACAAGACCTCGCTGAGACGGTTAAGAGTGAGGGTAAAACCGTTGTATTCATCACTCACGATCTGGCTGAAGCGGTGACTTTGTCAGACCGAATTTTGGTGATGAGTGAAAGGCCAGGCACGCTCATTGAAGAGATAAAAGTTGAAATTCCCGGTCGTGAAAATCCGATGCAACGAAGAAAACACCCCTTGTTGACCGACTACGTCAGCCAACTGATGGCATTACTCAAACTCGACGCACATTCAGATGTGCATTAAAGATTTTTTTTCTAAACTGATGGAGATCACTGTGAACAATCTAACAAAATTCAAAGCCAAACGCGTTTTCGTTGCAAGTCTCTTGAGCTCGTCCATTTTGACAGTGCTGCCTACGACGGTATTTGCGCAAGCTAACTTGCAAGAGATCACATACTTGCTTCCCGCGCCTAGTACCTTGCCAGCATTCGGTCCTTGGATGATTGCGCAAGCCAAGGGTTACTACAAAGCAGAAGGCTTGGATGTCAAGTTTGTCTCAGCTCGCGGCGGCGTTGATGTTGCCAAGCAAGTGGGCGCTGGCAACGCGGTCATTGGTGGCGCTATTGGTGATACCCCCATCATCGCGCGTGCGCAAGGTATCCCTGTCAAAGCTGTTGCAGTTTTAGGAGCAGGTTCTTTGACACAACTTGTGAGTCACAAAGATGAACGCATTGAAAGTCCGCGTGAATTGAAAGGTAAAACAGTCACTGTTTTGGCCTATACAGATACAACCTACTATGCGTTGTTAGGCATGCTGAGCAAGGTGGGCTTAACCAAGAATGATGTGAACATTCAAGCGGCAGGCCCTGCAGGTGTTTGGCAGCAATTTGCTGCTAAGAAAGCAAGCGCCATGGCAGGTGTTCCAGATTGGACAATGACCGCCATGGAGGCCGGTGCGCAAGTCGACATCTTGCCAGCTGACGTGTATTTCAAGAGCATGGCGCAAGCCATTTTGGCATCGGACGAAACGATTCAAAAGAATCCACAACTGATTCAAAAATTGGTGCGGGCGACGCTGAAGGGTATGAAAGACATCATGGCCAATCCAAAGGAGGCCACCGCCGTCTACGTCCAACATGTTCCTGCGCATAAGGGCAAAGAAGCCAGCGTGCAAAAAACCTTTGAGATGTACAACCAATATGTCTATGCAAGCCAAAAAGTACCTGGCACTATGGACGAAGCAAGGTTAAGTGAATTGCAAAAATTTTATGTGAGCAATGGTGTTGTGCCTAAAGAGTCGCCTTTGAAAGATCTCTATACCAATCAATTTGTATTAGCTAAATAAGTCGTTCTCCATCTGCACATTGAGCAACAAAGCATGGCCCAAGAAAAATGGATGACGTCTGTTTGGAGTTTCGCCGTCTT
>CANHXV010000093.1 GCA_947464665.1 Comamonadaceae bacterium | reverse complement strand
TGCGGTGGGTGGCGTTCGCATCAGTGAGCCTGCAGCTGACTTGGCAGTAATGTTAGCAATCACTTCATCACTGCGTGGCAAGCCTCTCCCCAAGGGTTTTATTGCCTTTGGTGAGGTCGGCTTGGCGGGTGAAGTGCGGCCCGCACCCCGCGGCCAAGAGCGCCTCAAAGAAGCTGCCAAGTTGGGTTTTACCGTGGCTGTGGTGCCCAAAGCCAACGCGCCGAAAAAGAACGACAAGAACTTTGAAGGCCTCACCATTTATCCGGTTGACCGCATTGAAGACGCCATGAACTGTGTTCGGGGACTTTAAGATCCCGTCATGAACTTTTCAAGAATATGGATCCCCATCGGGGTGATTGCCTTTGTCGCTGGAGCTTGGCACCAGTACAAATGGCCAGGCGTGGCAGTGTCGACGGGCGCCGTTGTGATGTGGATTTTGTTGCATTTCACGCGCATGGTCACCGTCTTAAGCCGAGCTGCCAACAGGCCCGTGGGGCATGTCGCAAGCGCTGTCATGTTCAATGCCAAGCTCAAAAAAGGTGTCAACCTGATGCACGTCATTGCCATGACCAAGTCCTTGGGTGAGCGTTTGTCTGAAGAAAATGCCCAACCCGAAGTCTTCAAATGGGCCGATTCAGGTGACTCTTATGTCGTTTGTACATTCAAAGATGGCAAGCTGCAGTCATGGGACATGACTCGCCCGCAGCAGACAGATACTGAAGAATCCGCAGTTTCTTCTTAACATGACTTGATGAATTACAGCACAACATGCCCATAAGGCTCTTAGAATAAACGCTTTGCGAAACTGGCAACAAAGGACAAAACTATGAGTACCGCAGCACCCTCTATGGAAGACCGTGACGGCAAAATTTGGATGGACGGCAAGATGGTTGAATGGCGCGACGCCAAGATCCACGTCTTAACTCACACGCTGCATTACGGGTGCGGCGCCTTTGAAGGCGTTCGCGCCTACAAAACAACCAATGGCACGGCCATTTTCCGTTTGCACGAGCACACCGACCGCCTCTTCAACAGCGCCAAAATTTTGCGCATGAAGTTGCCCTTCACCAAAGAAGAAGTGAGCGAAGCGCAAAAAGCGGTGGTGCGAGAAAACAATTTGGAAAGCGGTTATATCCGTCCTCTGACTTGGATTGGATCCGAAAAGTTGGGTGTCAGCCCCAAAGGCAACACCATTCACCTGATGGTGGCTGCATGGACTTGGGGCGCTTATTTGGGCGAAGAAGGCTTGAAGCGCGGTATTCGCGTCAAAACTTCCAGCTTCACGCGCCACCACGTGAACATCACCATGACACAGGCCAAGGCGGTGAGCAACTACACCAACTCCATTTTGGCCAACATGGAAGCCGTCGATGAGGGCTACGACGAAGCGCTGTTGCTCGACCCCTCTGGCTTTGTGTCCGAAGGTGCTGGCGAAAATATTTTTGTCATCAAAGATGGCGTGATCTACACGCCCGACTTGTCAGCAGGCGCATTGAACGGCATCACCCGCAACACGGTTTTCCACATTGCCAAAGACTTGGGGCTTGAGATTGTGCAAAAGCGCATCACTCGCGATGAAATCTACATTTGCGACGAAGCCTTCTTTACGGGCACAGCCGCTGAAGTGACCCCCATTCGCGAACTCGATCGCATCGAAATTGGTGCGGGCAGCCGCGGCCCCATCACTGAAAAAATTCAGACTGGCTTCTTTGATATCGTGAACGGTAAGAATCCAAAATACGCTCACTGGTTAACGCACGTTTAATTCCAAGAAAGACCCTGTTCATGAGCCAAGCCATTGAACTTCTGGCCAAAGATTTAAACCCGCAAGGTGGTGTTTTTTGCCCTAGCCCCAAGGCTGATATGAAAGTCTGGAATACCCACCCTAAGGTTTACTTGGATGTGGCACGTGAAGGGCATGCCAAGTGCCCTTACTGCGGTACGGTGTACCAACTCAAAGCAGGCGAAACAGTCGGTCACGGCCACTGAATTGCCAGACCCTTGAAAGGCTTGGCGTAGCGGCTTGATGAACATTAATCTACAAGACCTGCGACAGGTGACCGTGGTGATGGTGACACATCACAGCGTTCATTGTCTTGCCAATCAAAATAGATTGTTGGCGCATTGTCCACATGTCATCATTTCTGACAATGCAAGCAATGACAACACGCCCACTACAGCGAAGGCGTTGTGGCCGCATGCAGTAGTTCTACCGCATTCTCTCAACTTGGGCTTTGGCGCTGCTAACAACCGCGCTCTGGCAATTGTTTCAACGCCATTTGCCTTCTTGCTCAACCCCGATTGCACCATCACACCTGAAGCGCTGGTGGCACTCATTTCTGCAGCAAACGACATGCCAGAAGCGGCCTTGGTAGCGCCGCAGTTATTAGGCGCAAATGGCAAGCTTGAGTTGAATTATCGGTGGCCCAAAACTTTGTGGCCGTCTACAGGACCGGGCGCCAACGGTCCAACCTGCGTCGGTTTCGTCTGTGGCGCTGCTATGCTATTTCGAATCGAAAAATTCGCCTCGTTAGGGTTTTTTGATGAGACTTTTTTCTTGTACTACGAAGATGACGATCTTTGCTTGCGTCTGTTCAATGCACATTTGCCCATCGTGTTGGCACCTGGTGTACAAGCTGTTCACGGTTCCCGTGGCTCTGTCAAAGGCCATTCACCCTTGAAAAGCGAGTTCACCAGAGGTTACTACCATGCACAGTCCAAGTTAAGCTTTGAAAAGAAGCACGGGACCCTACAAGTGGCCTTGCAACAACGACGGCGATTGCTTGTAAGCACCTCTTTGGCATTGTTTTTTCGGGCCCTCCTGTTTTCCCCAAAGCGATTAGCGCGCATGTGGGGTCGTTTGAGAGGCCTCATGGAATGGGCCGTCCTACATGGACATTGAAAACCACACACTAACGCGTGGCGAGTTGTTCATGAATGCTGTAGTTTTTGTAGCAGTCTCCATGATTTTGGTAGTACCTCGGGGCCCCTCTCTATTGGGTATCGTATTGGCTGCAATGGGTATTTTGGCCTTCGCGCAAAAGAACGCCCAACTTGCTTGGGCCTGGCAATGGCCCCCCCTTAAACACATGGCCCTGGGAACTGCCTTCTTTGTGATGGTTGGCATCTTCTTAGGCATTTGGTACAACACCAAACTCAGTTACTACGAGGCTTTTGCTCCCTTTCTGCTCACGCCCTTGATGTTGAGTGGCGTGCTATTGAGTCGCTTACAACCAGCAGTTTTATGGTTGGGCAGTGCTACAGGCGCATTGCTGGCTGGAGTCTATGCCAGCTTCCAAAGTCTGGTACTTCTCACCGGGCGCGCTACCGGCAACATGTCTCACCCCATCATATTCGGTGACTTGGCGGTCGTGCTCTCATGCATCGCTTTGTTTGGTGTACTCTATTTTGATCAGGCTCGGCGCACAGTCTGGCTGCGTGCTTATTTATTACTTGGCGCATCGATGGGGGTCTGGGCGTCTTTACTCAGTGGCACCAAAGGCGGCTGGTTTTCGATTGTGATGTTCTTGATCATCTTTGCTTGGCATATTTCTGCTGGTAAGCCATTTTGGGCGCGCTTTGCAGGCATCTTGGGCATTATGGCTTTGTTGATCAATGGCGTTTTACTGGCGCCCACAGAACTTGTGTGGGATCGACTTGAAGGGATCTGGCATCATTCTCAGCATTGGTTTGAAACTGGCGAAATCACAGATTGGTCAATCAGCGTTCGCTTAGAAATGTGGTCCTATGCATTGCAGCTTTTTGCGCAACGCCCCATTCTGGGGTGGTCTGGCGACGTAGCCACGGCAAAACTGGCTGAACATTTACAAGCCTTCAATGTGCCCGCATCCATTCCCCATGTATTTGAAAATGACTTGTTGCATTACGCCGCAGTTTCTGGCTTGCTGGGCGTCACATCGGTGTTGGCTTTGTACGCTGGCATTTTCATTGGATTTTGGAAATTTGAAAAACAATCGACTCTTCAAACGCGCTCAGCTTTCGCCTTGATGGGCATGTTATTGGTGGTGCTGATTTTTGAATTTAGCTTGACGTGCAATGTTTTGGGGCGCAGTTCATTTCGTTATTTTTTCTGCGAATTCACAGTGATTCTTTTAGGCCTCATGATCATGTCCGCCAAAGAAGATGCATCGAGCACTTGGCATGGATTCATTCTTAAACTCAAACAGCCGTGACGCGCCCAGGATGCGAGCATGACAATGCCAAATTTAGAAATAGCCATTTTTTCATACAACCGCGGGGCTTACCTTGAAAATTGCGTGACCTCCGTTGTGCGCAACATGCCTGGCTTCCCTTATCTGGTGTACGACGACGGCAGCGATGAATCCTCAACCTTGTCTTACCTCCATCGCTTGGGCAATCAAGTTCGGCACATGAAATCTGCGAGCAATGATCGACACGGTGGTTATTACAGCAACATGCAACACGCTCTGTCTGCTTGCCAAGCTGATTATTTGCTGATGTTGCAAGACGATTTACAAATCGTGAGGCCTTTTGACGTGCATGACTTAAAAAAGTTGCACCACATTTTCGAGGCCAATCCAGATCTCGCGTTCATTAGCCCATTGTTTATGAAGGGTAGCAAACGCGCATATTTTCAGCAACGCTACCAAGCTGATCAAAACTTGAGATGCTATCGCTGGTTGGCAGACCCCAACGAAAGCAATAAAGTTCCCCAAAAATATGCCGATATTGCTTTGCTCCATGTGGATCGTTTGCGAGCCAAGGGCTGGCAATTTGCCGCATCAGAGGCAGACAATGGTCTTTTGGCCGATCAACTTTGGCCGGACATGATTCAAGCGGCAGAGCCCTGGATTTTTTATGTACCCGAAGAGCCTGCGTACCGTGGCCGGGTGCTGACATTTGGCGCCAAACTTGCCGCAAAAATGGCTGGCAACGAAGTGAAAACTTTTCGTGACATGAGCCCTCATGAATCTTTGGCCTTTGCACAAAGGCCATTGAGTGTTTACCCATTTGCCGAAGACTTTATCAACACGATTGACCCCCATGTTCGCAAGCCCTACAAATTCAATGTCTACCGAACTCGGTGGCTGCCTCTTATTCTGAACAAGCTTGAACTTTGGTGGCGTCGTTTTTGACGTTTACTTTCCAGACCACCCCTCAGAAAGTTTGTGAATCGATGCCTACATATTGACGCCGCGCACGCCAGAAGCAGCTTAAAAATCGAATTGCCAATCGCGATTGCGACATCAGCCTTCGGTATTTCAGCTGCAGATCGTGTCGAACACCCCGCGTGGGAGGGCTTGGCACCTTTTCTCGCGCAATCAAGGATTCAGAGGGCATGGGACAAGGCACGCCATAGAACGCCGCCATGTCTGCTTGAATGGCCATTGCAGGCAGGGTTTGCCATGACTTGAGTTGGTAAGTGCTGGAAATGAAAGCATCTGCCAAGCCCATGCCTTGTTGGATGAACTTATCTAGCAAAATTTGCGCCCCAGCCGGCCATAGAACATAAGCAGCTGCACCGGTTCGGTCTTGTAACAAAGGCTGTAAAGAGACCTGAAGCTCTGCACTGGGAATGCTTCGAAGGCCTAGTAATTTTTTACGTTGCCTTGTTTCAAGTGACACATGGTCAAGGTGATCTAAGCCAGACAACCAATTGAGCAAGGCAGGTGATTGGCTCGCCAAAATGGCGTCATCTTCTAGAATTAATGCAGGCTCATTCCCCTTCGCAAGGATGTCCCAAACTGCATGGTGACTCATAAAACACGCCACTTCAGTGACCTTAAGAGGTCGCTCCCATGAAAAAGCATGGGCCAGGAAAAATTCATTCGAAATGTCTGCAGGTGTACGTGCATCGATGAACACCGCATCTAACTTCAGATTGAGTGCCTGTTGTATCTGGAATTCACGGCGCTTTAGGGCTGAAGGTAAATTCAATATGTAAGTTTTCACGATTGCCTTCATCCAGTCGGAGTTCTATTCATCTCGCACAAGCAAGATTGGCTGCAGTTTAGCCTGAGGTCTATCTATCTTGTTCGGATGGTTGATAGTGCCAAGCCAAGCCGACCAACACCAGCACCGGCAAGCCCAGCCATGCGGTGGCAGTGAAAAAGTTGGCGTACCCATGTACATTGACATACTCGCCTGAAAAACCAGCGATGAATTTGGGCAGAAGCAGCATCATCGAACTAAGCAACGCATATTGCGTGGCTGAATACTGCACATTTGTCAAAGATGACAAGTAAGCAATGAACGCCGCCGAAGCAATGCCGCTGGCTAAATTATCGGCAGACACCACAGCAATCAATGCAGTCACATCGTGGCCATGACCACTCAACCAAGCAAATAGCAAGTTACTCATTGCACTGAGCACGGCGCCCAACATGAGGATGCGCATGACACCCCAACGCAGCGCGATCACGCCGCCAATGAATGCACCAAGCAAGGTCATGATCACGCCATAAACTTTGGTCACTGTTGCCACTTCAGTCTTGGTGTAGCCCATATCGACATAAAAAGGGTTGGCCATGATGCCCATCACCACATCGCTGATGCGATAGACTGCAATCAAACTTAAAATCAAGACCGCTTGCCATTGGTAGCGCTTCAGAAAATCGGCAAAGGGCTCAAGGAGTGCGCCTTGCAACCAGGCCTTGATGTTTCTAGCTGGCGGTAATTCAGCATGTACAGGTTCTTTGGACATCAGAACCGTGACACAACCGACCAACATGCTGGCGGCCATCACAAAGTATGCAACTTGCCACGCCGCATGAACATAGCCCGTAGCGTTGTCACCTTGGACCCATGCGGCCACCCACAACACGCCGGCACCGGCCCAGATCATGGCCAGCCGATACCCAGTTTGATAACTGGCTGCCAAGGCGGCTTGTTGTGTGGGATCGGCTGACTCAATGCGATAGGCATCTAGCGCGATGTCTTGTGTGGCAGAGCCTACGGCAACCAACAAAGCGCACCAGACCACAGGGCCTAAGGTTTGAGCAGGATCGCTTAGCGCCATGCCCACCAAGCCCAGCATCACCAGGGACTGCGCTAACAACAACCAACTGCGCCTGCGACCTAAACGATGTGTCAAGAAAGGAATAGGCATTCGATCAACCAAGGGTGCCCAAACCCACTTGAAGCCATAGGCTAAGCCCACCCAACTGAGGTAGCCAATGGTGCTACGGTCGATGCCGGCTTCACGCAGACGAAAACTCAAGGTGCCCAATACCAACAGCAGCGGCAAGCCAGCGGCAAAGCCCAACAACAACATGCGCATGCTGGCAGGCTGTAAATAGACACGCCATGAAGCGAGCCATGAAAAAGTGGGCTGATCCGTCACAGTCTTTTCTGTCATGTCGACATTATCCAAGCTTCAATGAGGTTTTGCGAAAAATCTGATTTGAAATCTAATGCTGCGGCACTATGATTGAGGCATGTGCTGGCGATGCTTTTCAAATTTGAACACATCCGATCCCTTGGCCGCTTCCCCCGCCGAAGCACAGGGATCTTCTCGGCGCGTATTTTTGAATCAACTGGGCGGAACTGGCTTGGGTTTCAGCACCTTGCTGGCCAGCACTGCGCATGCTCAGGTCGATGTGGGCCAAGCTTCAAGCTTGCGCAAACTCATACCAGCCGAAACACTGGAAGCTTCTGCCAGACAACAATACCGACAAACTTTAGGTGAAGCCGACAGCAAAGGCGCTTTGGCCCCAGACGATTAC